>SLDI01000521.1:0-7182 GCA_007125385.1 Phycisphaeraceae bacterium
AGTTGCCACCGGAGAAGAAGTTGTTCTGGACGTCGATGTTGTGCAGGCCGGTGGCCCAGCGGGCGTTGCCCTGGAGGAAGATGGCGCTGGTCTGGGCCTGCCAGCGGCCGATGATGGTGTTGTTGAGCACGGTCAGGCCGTTGGCGCCGTTGGTTTGCAGGGCGTCGTGGTGGCCGCCGGGATGGGGGATCAGGCCGGGGTCGGCGATGAGCGAATGCTCGACGTGCGAGCCGGAGCCGAGGTTGAGCACGGTCGAGCCGCCGCGGATGTCGCTGTCGCGGATGATGACGTTGCCGCCGCGCACCGCCCGGGCGCCGGGGGCCAACGGGCGAATGGTCGCGTTCTCGATCACCAGCGTGCTGCCGTCGCGCGTCTCCATGGCCCAGTGCGGGTGGCTGTGCTCGACGTAGGCGTTGCGCACGGTGACGTGGGCGCCCTCGTAGGCGTTGATGGCCGAGTCGATGCGCACGTTCTCGATCACGTGGGCGCCGCCACGGAAGGTGGTGGGGCCGTCGTAGACCGCCAGCTCATCCAGCGGGCTCGTGATGCCGACGGTGTCGGGATTGGGAAAGCCCTCCGGGATCAGTACCGGCCCGGAGACCGGCGACTCGTAGAGGTAGCCGCCGGCGGCGTCGCGAGGCAGGCCGAGAACGACCACGGCGAGAAGGCAGACGGCCAGCGGCGTGTGACGGTGCAACACCATGGCGTACCCTCCTGCATGTGCGGTGCCAGGCTGAGCTCGCCCCGCTACCGGTAGGCCCGCCACATCTGCCGGGTGAAACCGGTGTCCGTGAACTCGTTCCGGCCCTGCGGGTTCAACTCGGGCCAGCCTTCCTCGTGCAGCAGGCCCAGGTAACGGTCCGAGTAGTCGAACAGGGCGTCGTGGTTCCAGGCTTGCTTCAGCCCCATCAGCCGCGCGGCGAGCACGTGGCCGTGCCAGGAGGCCGCCGTGCAGCACTTGCGATATCGCCGGCCGGGGTTCGGCGTGTCGCGCCGCGGGTCCGTGGCGTGGCGGATGCCCCACTCCGGCATCCCGAGCATCGCCTCGGTGTAGCCGTCGGCGTATCGCTCGACGTAATCGTTGTGCGACGGGTCCATCACGTGCAGGTCCGTGCGCTGCACCTGGCGCTCGCTGACGTAGAACGTCTGCGCGTCCTCGCCGAAGTAGACGTCCTCACGCTGGCCGATGTTCGCCATGTCCTCGTCGTCGAGCATGGTGCCGGCGAAGAGGATGGGCCACTTGCGCCCCTGGGCGTGGCCGCCGTTGGGCACCCAGTTCCGCTCGCCGCCATCCTCGACGATGCCGTAGAAGTCGATCCCGATCTGCACGAGGTTCACCAGCAGATCCCGCTTCTGCTCGTCCGGGAAGTCCAGCAGCAGCATCAGCGAGCCCTGCCCCAGCCGGCTCGCCATGTCCCGGCCGTAGCTGGGCATCGACGTGACGGGGTGGATCGCCCGCCCCGTCCAGCCGGGCACGTGATCGAGCCAGACACGCTCGAAGCGGTCGGCCATCTGCGCGATCTCAGGCGTCTGCTCGACGGGCTCCAGCCGCGGCAGCAGATCGTAGCGCAGGTCGTCGGTCGTCCAGTGTGACGTCTTGTCCCGCCCGCTGTACGGGGGACGAAAGGCATTCTCCGGCGGCGGCTGGTCCACCACCGTCAGCACCGCCGCCGTCTCGATCCCCGGCCGGGCGTTGGCCTCGTCCGTCGAGATCGTTGAGACCAGCGACGAATGCGGCTCGACGCGCAGCGGACGGTCGCGCGAGACGTCCCGGGCCACGTTCTTCGCCTCGTCGTAACCCGTGTCACGCGTCTCGCCGTAGCCCGTGGCGCTGCCGTCACGCGGCGAAGGGTTGATCATCGAGCCGTTGACTGTCCGGTCCTGATGCGTCCGCGTCGGCGGGTCGATGGCAACGACGTCCACCGGGCCCACCACCCAGTAGTCGCCGTTGGCATACTGGCCGTACTCAACCGCTTCGGCGAATTGCCACGTGATGCCATGCTGGGAGATGCTCGCGGTCGTGGCGGTCTCACCGGACGCCGGGGCCGGCAGCAGGCTCATACACAGCAGGACCACCGGGCCGGAACCGCGCCAAGCCCCGGCGAACCATCTTCCGTTTCGGCGGCATTTCAAACCCATGGCACTGCACCCCGATACTTCACTGGCTACGGTGGACGCGCGCCCGCTCCTGGCGCTACCGTACCGCGATTCCTCCAGACATCCAAGCCCCAGCACAGCCACCGCGTCGACGTCGCCGAGTTCGCCGACTGGGCCCGAGGCCCGTGGCGTGCCGCCCAGCACCGCGATGCGACGGTTCCTGGCGGCGCGGAAGTGATGACTGTCCTCTGGCACCAACTCTTCCTCCGTCTCCCGCCACGCCGGTAACATCACCCATGCCGCCCGACCGCGCCATCCTCCACGTCGACATGGACGCCTTCTACGCGTCCATCGCCATGCTCGACGACCCCCGGGGCCGCTCATCAGCGGGCAGACTCGCCAGAGCAGCCGCCCGAGCAGTCAGCACCTCGGGTGATTCATCGCAAGCCCCTTTGATGTTTACACTTACGGGGCATGGCGAACGGTGCCAAACCGCAGGTCAGAGGTTCGAATCCTCTCGGGGTCATTGGCGGTGGGGGGGACCCCGTTCACCCTTCCCGCCCCCGTCTGTTCGGCGGCCTTACAATATCCCCGGGAGCCGTCGCCTCCGCGGCGGCCGGTGCCCGACCTGGTCGATGGGAGCCCAGTCATGTCGAGCGTGCGCCTGATCGTGTCGGTGAGCCTGATCCAGTTGCTGCTTGTGTCGGCCTCGGCGGGGCAGGTGCCCGCGGATTGGATCGAGCAGGTGCGGACCGATCGCCCACGCATGTTCCTGAACGCCGACAACTGGCCGGCCATCCGCCAATACACGCTCGAGCACGAGGCGGACTACTACGAGCGGCTCAAGCGCCGCGTCGCCGGCTTCCCGCGCCAGCCCGACGAAAGCTTCGAGCGCGGCGCCAACCCGAAGTTCGGCCCCTACGCTCAGATGGCCGCGTTCGTCTGGCTCATGGAAGGCGATCGCCAGGCCCTGGAAAAAGCACGCAACTACATCCTCGCCGCCCCGGCGTTCTACCATCGCCAGCTCGACGAAGGCCGCGCCGTCAACTGGTACTCCGCCAGCCGCATCTGCCTGCTCGCGGCCTACGACTGGATCCACGACGAGCTGACCCTCGATGAGCGCCGCGACTTCGCCGACGCCTTCATCAGCCACCACCAGCGCGAGATCGAGTCGGGCCAGCGCTTCGACCGGCTCAACCGCGGCGGACACACGACCGGCTTCTACGGCCCGGTCAACCTGCCGTGGTACATCGGCCTGGCGTTTCTCGGCGACGAGGCCGACGGCGTCGTGCCCCCCGGCTACGCCACGCAGATGCTTCAGCGCGGCTACGACCAGCACATCCGCCTGCTCGAATATCGCGCCCACAGCGCCGGCGACGACGGCGGCATGTCCAGTGTCTCCACCGCCTACGCCTTCGGGTTCTACCCGTGGACCGAGCTCAACTTCATGCACAGCTTCAACGCCGCCACCGGCCTGCCCATCGAGCAGCACCACGACCACCTCTCCCTCCTGCCAAACTGGGTCCTCTGGAACTGGATCCCCGGCATCGACGGCGGCAAGGGCTTCGGCCTCGGCGACGCGCAGCACACGACCAACAACTTCAACGAGGGCTTCCTCGAGATGCACATGCTCCAGGTCGCCCACTTCTTCGCCCACACCCACCCGGACCGCGCCCGCCTGGCCGTCTGGGTCCGCGACGAGCTGCTGACACGCCACGAGCACGATTCCTACTGGTGGCCCATCGCCCCGCTGCTGGTGACCCGCGCCGCCGAGCTGCCCGCACCCGCCGGCCCCGACGAACGCTGGCCCCTCGCCCGGAACTTCCAGACCAAGGGCACCATCTTCATGCGCAGCGGATGGACCGCCGACGACACCCACGTCGTCTTTGTCGCCGGCGGCGAGATCGACAGCCATCGCCATTACGACCAGGGCCACTTCGTCATCTACCACCGCGGCTTCCTCGCCCTGGACGCGGGAACCTACGGCAACCGCACGCGCAGCGACCACCTCACGGAGTACTTCTACCGCACCGTCGCCCACAACTCCATCCTCATCCACGCCCCCGCCGACGCCGACGAGCCGGCACGCGTCTGGGGCGGGCCCGGGCGCACGCTCGACGGCGGGCAGTCGGCCTACGGCGGGCAGCAGATCGCCTTCGAGACCAACGACCGCTACACCTACGCCGCCGTCGACATGACCCGCGCCTACCACCGCGCCAAGGCCGGCGAGGTCACGCGGCAGTTCCTGTTCATCTACCCCGACACGTTCGTCATCTTCGACCGCGTCCACGCGCGCCAGCCCGACTATGACAAGGCCTGGCTGCTCCAGACCGCCCGCGAGCCGGAGCTGCTCGGCGACGGCCGAACCTTCCGCGTCGAGCAGGCCGAGGGCGTGATGCTCGGCCGGGCCGTGTTCCCCGACGACGCGCACCTGGAGCTGGTCGGCGGGCCCGGCCGCGAGTTCTACTCCGCCGGACGCAACTGGGAGCCGGACACCTCCCGCGACTTCCACGAGCTCTGGGGCGAGTACCGCATCGAGGTCCAGCCCGGCGAGGCCCGCCGCCGCGACCACTTCCTGCACGTGCTGCGCGTCGGCGACGCATCGCTCACCCGGCTTGAAATCGAGCCGATCGAGGATGACGAGCATCTCGGCGTGCGATTCGACCACCAGGGCCGGGCCGTGGAGGTGCGGCTGCGCCCCACCGGCGAGCCGGGCGGCCGCATCCGCATCGGCGAGGTCGAGCAGGCGCTGACCGACCGCGTCCAGGAGCAGGCCGGGCTGGCCATCGAGGACGACGCCCCCTGACCCGCCCATCTCGCCCGACCGTCCCACCCGGCACCCCGGGCCGCCGGCTGGCGGAAAACCCTTGGCGCCAGCCGAGGGAGGGGTTTAACTTGGGGCGATTCCCACGAGTGCAGCGTCTCACGTCTCACGTCTCACGGGACACCCTTGTTTGAGCCGCGACCCTCCCCCCGGCGCTCACGGCAGGGTCCACAGGCTGTCCCGCAGCAGGCGGCTGCGCTTGACCCCGAGCTCGTCGGCCGCCCGGTTCAGCGTGGCCCGGCTGCCGAGCTTCTCATCGGCGGCGCGCCTGGCCAACACGCTGAAGCGCTCCGGCCCGGCGGCCAATTGCTCCGCCAGCCACGTGGCGCACGCGCTGCGCGTCGGGCCGGGGCCGCCGCGGCGGGTGCGCGAGCCGTCGAGCGTGTCCGGATCGATCGCCATCGGCTCGGGGTCCCAGCCGATCCCCGGCACCTCGCCGCCGAGGTCCATCGGGCGAAAGCGCATCGCCAGCGTGTCCTTGCCCAGGTTGTTCTTCAACGGCATGAGCAGGCGGTCGGCTTCGTTGTCGGGATCGCGGATCACCGCCCAGGCGCTGCGCGCCGCCGCGACGAACGCCATCGACCCCATCGAGCGATAGAGCGTACGGCCCTCGCCCTTGCGCAGATGCGTGACGGCGATCACCGCGACGCCGGCCTCGGCCGCGAGATCGCCCAGGGGCTTGAGCATCGCGCGCACTTCCGCGTTGAGGTGGCTGTCCGTCTTGCCGCAGTAGGCGCTGATCGGATCGATGATCAGCAGCTTCGCGTCTCCCGCCGAGCGCAGCGCGTCGCGCACCGCGGGCAGATCGCGCCCCAGGTCCACGCTCGCGGTCAGGCAGTGCACGCGCTGAAGGTCGGCCGCGGCCGCTTCGAGGCGCGGGCGCACGGTGTCGCCCAGATCATCCTCGGCGCTGAGAAGGATCACCGACCCGGCCGGGCACGCCGAGCCGTCCGGCCAATCCTCGCCGCGCGTGACCCGGGCGGCGATGTCCAGGGTCAACAGGCTCTTGCCCAGGCCCGGGTCGCCCGCGAGCATCGTCAGCCGGCCCACGGCGATCTTGCCTGCCCAGAGCCAGGGCACCTTCACCGCCGGCACATCCGCCAGGCGCACCACGTCCGGGTTGTCCCGGCTCATCAGCTCGTCGACGCCGCGGCGAAGCTGCTCGGCCACGTCCTCGACCTCCCAGGCCACCCCTTCACGAAGCAGCGCCCCGCTGCGCTGGAGCAGCTCGACCAGGTCGCGCCGCTTCTTGTACTGCCGCACCGTCTTGGCGTAATAGAGCCCCGACGCGGCGCTGGGCACCGATTCGGCCGCCTCGACCAACCGGTCCACCCCGCCGATCAACGCGAGGATGTCCCGGTTGCGCGCCCGGTTCACCAGCGTGTTGATGTCGAACCCCTCAAGCTCGTCGTAAACCTCCAGCATCAGCCCGTACAGCCGGCCCCAGCCCGCGTGCGCGAACTCGGCCTCGCCGACCAGGCGCCGCACCTGCTCGATCAGGCTCGGCTCAAGGATCAGCGACCCGATCAGGGACTGCTCCATGACCGTGTCCACCAATTGCCCCGGGGCCAGGGCGTCAATCGTCTTCGTCGCTTCGCTCGCGTTGGCCACCATCATCTCGCTCCTTGTTCTGTAATCGTCCCCGCGGTTCCGACCCCCCTCCCTCCGGGAGGGGCTGGGGGAGGGTGCCTGCGAACACCGGGCGTGCCCGATTCAGGCAGGCGTTGTCACAGGCGACGTGCCGGCGTAACGCAGGCCCGCGTCGGCAGGTGACACCCTCGCCCAACCCCTCCCGGAGGGAGGGGGGTCAACGCTCAAGTCTCACACGCGCCGGGGCGGTGAGACGTGAGACTTGAGACTTGACTCGTTCACTCACCCTGCTCAAGCGCGGCCGCGTGGTCCCACGCTTCGTTGAGCCCGCGGCGCACCGCCATCGCCCGTTCCTGTTCCATCCCCACCGCCCCGGCGCGCATGATCGCGCTGACCGCATCATCGAGAATCTCAAGCTCGCTGCGCAGAAAGGCGCCCCACTCCCGGATCGACCGGGCCCGCGCCAATCCTGCCTCTGCTGAGACCATCTCCCGAATCATGGAAACCTCCTGCCGTCTCAACGGCATTCCTTATATGTCTTTTCTTTTTTGGTAACCGTTCACGCCTTGTGTTGCCATGGCCGCCCAACCACAACATATAGGGGTTGCGCCATGCCGCCATTCTCGGTACAAGATGGAGGATGGGCAGGCGATACACACAAAGCCAACTCG
>SLDI01000437.1:0-7149 GCA_007125385.1 Phycisphaeraceae bacterium
GCGGCCATCGCGGGCGAGATCGATGAGCAGGACCTGGGGGCCAAGCTGCTGGCCATCCTGCGTGCGTCGCGGCCGACGATCAGCTCGCACCACCCGCCGGTTCGCTCGGTGGACCATGCGGTGAGGCTGGAGGCGGCGCTGCTCAGCCGGATGGGCATGGCCAGCCTGGGCGAGGAGGCCCTCGGCCCGGCGGCGATGCAGGCGGGGGCGGACCTCAAGGCCACGCACGCCCTCGACCTGTGCCGGGCGGCGCTGATGTACGAGGGCCACGAGGTGCCCCACGGCCGCGAGGCGATGGTCAAGGCGGCGCTGTCCACCACCAGCCTGCCCACGGCGCTGGGCAACCTGGCCAACAAGGTGCTGCTCAATGCGTACCAGGAGTCGCCGGCCACCTGGCGATCGTTCTGCTCGGTGAGGTCGGTGTCGGACTTCAAAACCAACACCGCCATCAGGCCGAGCTTCGCCACGCCGTTGGAGCAGGTGGCTCCCGGCGGCGAGCTCAAGCACGGCACCGTCGGCGAGTGGTCGAAGGAGTACCGGGTGGACACCTTCGGTCGGATGCTGTCGATCGACCGGCGCGACCTCATCAATGACGACCTCAGCGTCTTTGACGATACCGCGCGGGCGCTGGGCCGGGCGGCGATGCGGCGGCTGAGCGACCTCGTCTACGATGTCCTCCTGGCCAACGCCGGCGACTTCTTCAGCGCGGCCAACGGCAACCTGCTCGAAGGCGCGGACAGCTCGCTGACGTTCGATGGCCTGGCGCAGGCCATCCGGCTGATGATGGTGCAGCGCGACGAGCAGGGCAACGACCTGGACCTGCGGCCGAGCACGCTGCTGGTGCCGCCGGCGCTGCAGCCCAAGGCCAAGGCGCTGCTGGAGAGCGAGTACCTTCAGCAGATCGCCGCCAACGCGCCCACGGGCAACAGCCTGCGCCGGGCGGTGAGCCTGGAGGTCGAGCCTCGGTTGTCCAACGAGACCAAGTTCGGCTCCGCGGCCAGCGATCGGCGCTGGTATCTGTTCGCCTCGCCGGCCAACGTGGCGATGGTGGTCGCGTTCCTCCAGGGCCAGCAGGCTCCGACGGTCGAATTCTTCGGCATCGACCACCAGGTGAACCGGCTCGCGGCGAGCTGGCGGGTGTACCACGACTTCGGGACCGGCCTGGTCGATCCCCGGGCGGCGGTGCACAGCAAGGGCGAGTGATTCGGGCTGTGGGTGTGCGGCCTGGCGCGGCGGCGTGGCTCCTGCCGCCGCGCCGGCCGCTTTCATTTCTACCGCATGGCAACGGAGTGCCCAATGACGGCGACGATGGAGAAGGAAGCGGTGCCCACGCACCGTGTGGGGAAGTTCGAGTTCGAGGTCCGAGCGGCCGAGGCGGACGATGGCGACGACCGCTGGTCGCACCGCAGCGATGCGCTGACGCGCTGGCTGCTGGCCGAGTGGGAGCGTGAGCAGCGCCGGCAGATGGCGGAGAGGAACTGATCATGGTCGCGGCAGCGAAGAAAGAGCGAAGCGCCGAGGCCGTGCGGGCGGCGGACAGCGGTGAGACGATGGGGATGCGCCAGCCAATCCGCATCACACGCTTGAGCGACCTGATGGCGACGCACGAGCGGCTGGAAGCCGAATACGGACGCCCCGCGTACATGTGCTACGACGATGGCCCCGTGAGCGACCACGACGGTCCGTGCCACCCCGAGAAGGAAGGCGCGTACCGTGAGGCGTTCGTCACCGAGGCGCGGCGATTCGTGCGGGAGTGGCGCGAGCCGACGGACGAGCTGGCGCACGATCCCTACGGCGAGGCTGAGACGGCGTTCTGGCTTCGGCTACGGGTCAAGCGGCGGTTCACGGTGTACGCACCGGGCCTGGACGGGCCGCACACGCACATCCTCGGCTACCGCGCCGGGCATGTGGTGCCGGCGGCGCGGCTGCGCGGTCGCCATCACGCCATGTGCTACGTCACACAGGCATGGGCCGAGTTCGAGGACGCACACGACGGATGCGGCGACGTGGCCGTGTTCAACAGCGTCGTCCTGCCCGCGTGGCTCGATGCCGTGGAGCGGTGGGCGCGCCGGCCCACGCACCCGCGCAAGATCATTCCGCCGCCGCGCCCCTTGGAGCTTGAAGGCATGGAAGCACTGTTGCCGGCCCAGCCGCCGGCGGAGCCGGAGTGTACACCGCCGTGGAAAGTGCAGGCGGCGAAGGAACCAGCCGATGGCGGCGGTCCGAAGCTCATCGGCTGTCGGCTCAGCGACGTGAAGCCGGAGCCGGTGCGCTGGCTCTGGCCGGCCCGCATCGCCACGGGCAAGCTGACCATGATCGCCGGCGACCCGGGGCTGGGCAAGAGTTTCCTCACGCTGGACATCGCCGCGCGCGTCTCCACCGGCGTGGGCTGGCCGGATGCGCCGGGCGAGGGATTCGAGCCCGGCGATGTGGTGCTGCTCAGCGCCGAGGACGACGTGGCCGACACCATCCGCCCGCGCCTGGACGCGGCGGGAGCCGACGTGAGCCGCCTGGTCGCCATCGAGGCCGTGCGGGCACCGAACAAGCGTGGCGACCTGACAACGCGTCCGATCGATCTGAGCCAGGACGTGCGTTACGTCGATGCCCTGCTGAACACGCTCGACAATCCCAAGCTGGTCATCGTCGATCCGATCAGCGCGTACATGGGCGACACCGACAGCCACAACAATGCCGAAACGCGGGCGATGCTGGCCCAACTCGCCGACCTTGCGGGACGACGGAGCGTGGCGGTGCTGTGCGTCTCGCACCTGAACAAGGGCGCGGGCCGCTCGGCGGTCTATCGCGTCACCGGCTCGCTGGGCTTCGTCGCCGCCGCACGGACCGTCTGGAGCGTCAGCCGCGACGAGCACGACCACGAGCGGCGACTGATGCTGCCGATCAAGAACAACCTCGCCAAGGATACTGACGGGCTGGCCTACTCGCTCCACGAGGCCGAGAGTGCGGCCACGCCGTGCGTCGCCTGGGAGGACGAGACGGTGGCGATGATCGCCGACGACGCGCTGAACGCTGGCGACGATGGTGGTGGCAAGACGGCCACGGAAGAAGCGGCGGAATGGCTGCGGGCGCTGCTGGCGGACGGTCCGATAAAATCGGCGGACGCGAAGTCGGCGGCGGAGGCGGAAGGCATCGCCGCGCGTACGCTCGATAGGGCGCGCAAGAAGGCGGGCGTCGAGTGCGTGCAGGAGCGGGAGGGCAGTAAGGTGACGGGTTGGGTCTGGCGGCTCGCGTCCCGTGCGTCAGGGATTTGAGCGCGACGCCAAGGTCGCCCAGCAACTTTGCTTGGCGTAGTTGGCGTTGTTGGCGTAGTTGGCGATCTAGCTTTTTGAGGCCGTGAGGCTACTTCGCCAAGAACGCCAACATCGCCAACATCGCCACTACGCCAAGGGGTGGCGACCTGGCGTAGTGGGTCCTCCGGCGGCGCGTGGGCAGGAGATGGCACGCGAACGCATCGCGCCCCTGCACTCAGTTTGTTGCAGGGGGCGCAATTCAACCGTAACGCGCCGAGGGAGGGATCGCCACCATGCTGACCCGCCGAATGCTGCTGGAGGCCGCCTGGCGCTGCCGTGGCGACCATCGCGGCTGCTATCGCCGCCGATGCCGGGCGTGCGACGCCGCGTTCTACGCCAGCCGGCCCGAAGCGCGGTACTGCCGCCCTGCATGCCGTCAGCGGGCGTACCGGCGGCGGCGACGGAGTTTTTCACTGTCGAACGAATCAATCCTGGGGCGCGGCTGTTCCCGTCGCGGGTCGGAGAGGGAGCCGGGCGGCGGAGGACCCATGCATGAGAAAACGCCGACCCGGAGGCCGGCGTGGTGGAGGAGGCGATGTGGCGGAGGCGTGCGTCCCGGCCTCACCTGTGCTCAGCACAAGTGAGCCTCCGGCGGGCGCGACGCAGGCCGGCGCGGTGGAGGGAGCGGCATACTGGAAACGTTTCCAGTTACGCAGCCGCGAACTGCCCGCGCCCGACCTTCTTGAACCGGGCGTCGTCACCCTTCGCCGCGATCTCGCGGATCATCGCCGAGTAGATCGTGGCGTGCGGCGTCGCGCCGCTGCTCTGCCACAGGCCCTTGGCCATCGCCGCCTCGACGATCGCCTTGGCGCTCATCGGCTCCTTCGCCTGCTTGAGCACCTTCGCGGCGGCGTCGAGGCCGCTCATGGGCTTCGCCTTGGCCTGCTTCGCGCTGCGGGCCTTCTTCGTGGTCTTGCTGGACTTGCTCATGATGGTCTCCTTGGCGTTGGGCCCGGCGACGCGCCGGGCGTGGGTGGTGGTTCAGCGTCGTGGTCGGAGGATGTCGCCGTGAGCGAACCGGCTGGTGTTGGCCGGCGGTTTGGGCTCCGTCGGCGGGAGCCAGCGGACGATCTCGCCGTAGGTGGCGACCTGCCGGGCGTACTCCGCCACGCGGCGGGCCCGCTCCTCGACGGACAGCTCGTAGCGGAAGTGGCCGTGGTGCCACAGCCAGCGGCGTGAGCGGCTCAGGTTCTTGGCTTCGGCCCGCTCGTGTGCATGCATGTCCTTGTCCTCCATGGCGTTGCGATGTTGCAGCCATGAGGGCAAGGCTGGGCCAGGAAGTCAAGCTCTAAATGACTGTGTGGAAATGGGTTAAATGGCAACGTGGACTTGATGTTTCGGCGGGCTTCGGCCCTCATGGACGTGGGCCCGTGCCGGGCCGGATAAGGAGATGAACATGGCCAGGAAGAAGACCATCGCCGCCGTGGGCTACGCCCGCCGCAGCACGGACATGCAGGAGCGATCGATCCCGGACCAGAAGGCCTACGTGGAGAAATGGGCCAAGGAGAACGGCTACGCCATCCAGCGCTGGTACGTAGACGACGCGATCAGCGGCACCAGCGCCCGGGGCCGGGCCGACTTCGAGCGGCTGATGCGCGACGCCGAGAATGGCCGCGACTTCGAGACGGTGCTGGTGTACGACATCTCGCGCTTCAGCCGTGGTGGCACCAACGAGACCGGCTACTACCTGCACCGGCTCCACATGGCCGGTGTGGAGGCCATCTTCTGCGCCGAGGGCATCCCGGCCGGCGAGGAGGGCGAGCTGCTCCAGGGCGTGAAGTCGTGGCAGGCCCGGCAGTACAGCGTCAAGCTGTCGAGGGACAGCATCCGTGGGCAACACTCGTGTGTGACAATCCGAAAGAGCGCGATGGGAGGACCGGCCCCTTACGGCTATGACCGCCAGTACCTCACACCGGAGGGGTCGGTCCTCCGCACGATCCGTACCCTGCCGGACGGCCGCAGGGAGGAATTCGGCCCTGATGGTCAGCGTGTTCGGATCATCGGGCGGCACGAACGCATCGGGCGAAAGGTGAAATCTGACATCGTCCGGCTCGTGCCGGGAAATCCTGACCAAGTTCAGGCAGTACGGCGCATCTTCGAGATGTGCGCCACCGGCTATGGCTTTCGCAGCATCGTCATCGAACTCAACTCGTGCGGCCTGTCCGCGCCGCGGGGTACTCGATGGAATCGGCAAGCCATCAAGACGATCCTGCAGAACCCGTGTTATTACGGCGCGTTGGTGTGGAACCGTCGCACCTTTGGCAAGCTGCACGGTGTTGAATCAGACGGTACGCCTCGCCGCAAGGTCAGTTCAGAGAGCACCCGGAATCCACGCTCGAAGTGGGTCGTGGTCGAAGGCGTCCACGAGCCGCTGATAACCAAGGAGCTGTATGAGTCAGCTCAGGCCGCAATGGCAGAGCGGCGGGGGAAGGGCGGGTTGGCGCGCCCGACCAACCGATACCTGCTTTCAGGACTCATCCGGTGCCGACACTGTGGGTTCAACTTCTGGGGCTGCATCGTGAGAAACGGAAAGGGCACTCGCCATCGTTACTACGTTGATGGCGGCTATCGATCCCAGGGGGTTAAGGTTTGCCGCTCAACAAGCATTCCTGCGGTTGCGCTGGACGAGTGGGTGGTATCGCAACTTCAAGCCCTGGTACGGAAGGAGGACACGAGCGATGCGGTAGAGAGGTTTGTCGAAGCCGTGCTTGCGCGCCGTGACCAACCGAGCGCATCCGTGGATAGCACGTCAGTGGAACTGGGTGCCGTTGAGCAACGAATCCGGAACACAGTGGCTCTGCTGACCGATGGCGACCTCGCGGACCTGCCCGAGCTGAAAGAGACGCTGGTTCAGCTAAAGAAGCAGCGGCAGGAGTTGATCTCTCGCCGCGACTTGGCCCCAGAATCTCGACCAACTGAGCAGATCGGTGAACTGGAACTGCGCGAATGGGCACGGCGGCGGCTGGACCAACTGGGGAAGGGGATGTCAGGCGAAATGTCGACTCATGAGCTTCGAGGGATAGTTCACGCCTATGTTGACCGGATTGAGGTCGAACCGTACAAGCAGATGGCGACTATGTACATCCCGCGCGACTTGGCGGACGCGCTGACACACCAGCACGTCAGTCGGGTAAGCAGCTCATCCTCCAGCCACTCGTGCACCGTGCTCGTCGCCGATCGCTGCGCATCACCGAGGTGATCCAGCAGCGGCGTCTCGTACGGGCTCACGATCCCGATAATGTCGCTCACGTCCTCCGCCAGCTCCGGCAAACTCGCACCGGCCGAATACGTCGCCTTACCCGTAAAAGCCATCCCTCATCTCCTCAAAAAGAACACCACCATCAACCCAAGACCAACCCCTGTTAACGCCCGTCCTGAGCGAGTCCGCGAGCGAAGGGCGGGATTCCCTTTCCCCTCCGCTCCGTGCCTTCGTGCTTCGTGCCTTCCCCCTCACTTCCTCCGCCTCAGCCGCAGATACCGCAACAGATCCCGCCGATCCCCACTCGCCGCCGCCTCCGCCGCCGCCTGGCTCACCTCACCGCCATCGCCCTCCTCCTCACGCGCCGCCATCACCCCGCCCCCGCCACCAGCACCGCCCTCACGCCGGCGAAACAGATACGGCCGATGACGACGCAGCTCCTCAACCGCCGCCGATACGTCCGGCTCATCCATCTGCTCCACCGCCCGCTCCGTCAACAACCGCGCCGCCTCCAGATCCACCGCCTCCGCCTCCACCAACAGCGCATCAACCCGCTGCCGACGCTCCAGCGCCTCGATCGTCCGCCGCGCCTCCCCAAGCTCCCGCTCCAGCTCCTCCACACGCTCCACACCACCATCCACA
>SLDI01000498.1:0-7142 GCA_007125385.1 Phycisphaeraceae bacterium
ACTCCTCCGGCTCGGGAATCCCATAATAACCGGGTCAGGTTCCCTAGGTCACCTCACCGCGAACTGCGGCGAGCGAACGAGAAGGGAGCCTCCCGCAAACCGGGGGCGGCTCAACTCCTAGTCAAGTGAGGATCCGGTCAGCGGTCCGAAGTGCCAACGCCATAATGGTAAGTGAGAAGTTCACGGAAGCCGAAGACACCAGGACACTTCCGTCGGCGATGTAGAGATTATCGAGTTGATGCGCTCGTCCCCAGGAGTCGACTACCGAGTTGGTCTGGTCCGTGCCCATGACGCAAGTGCCTGCACCCACACCGGTCAGGGGCATGCGAACCGCCACCTGTGGTCCGCGAAAGCCGGCACGGCGGAGGTCGGACCGGAACCGTCGCAGGAGGGCGCCGTGGGATCTCAGGTTGCGCTGGCGCACGTAAGCGTGGAGATCTCCGGAACGGTCAAGCCAGATTCGGTTGCGTTCATCTGGCAAATCCTCTGTTGAAATCCACCAATCGAGGCTGTGGCCAACGACCTCCTTCAGTAGGCGGGAAGGAAGCCAAGCGGTTGCAGGCCACCACGAGACCAAGTGTTGGCGCAAGAGCCGCCCCCTAAGTTGAATCTCCCCAAAAGGAGCCGTGGCTCCACCCGGGACATTGTAGTCGTGAACGCCGATCTGCTTTTGGAACATCGTAGGATTCGCTATGGCTCGGAGCACGGAAAGGGCCGTGTTGATGTGCGACATGTACCTGCACCCGACGAGTCCGCTCCCATTCGCAAGGCCGTTGGGATGATGATGGGAAACGGACCGGAGGAGGAGCCGAGGAGTCTCGATCGCGCCCGCCGCCAGCACAACCACGGACGGACGCACCCGAAGCTGCTCCTCGGCCGAATCGACGAGCGTGACCTCCCTCACACGCATGCCGCTTCCATCGACTTGGAGATGCTCGGCAGACCACCCCTCAAGGAGCGTGCAGTTTCCGGTACTTGCTGCAACATCAATCCCGTTCGTCTCTGCATCCGCCTTCGCGCCGAGGTGACAGGGGAATCCGTCGCAGGTGAGGCAGGGCTCGCACTTCGCCCCGGTCGCCAGAGAGGCCCGGCGCACGGCGATCGGGAGCGCCGTGGGTGTGAGGCCGGCTCCGCGGAGGCGCTGCGCGACTTCTTCGAAGTAGGGGTCCCACGCTGGTGCTGGGAAGGGATATGTGACACCTCCGTCGGTCGGGCCGTGGACTTGGAAGTAGCGCTCGGCCGCCCCAAAGTGCTCCTGCAGATCCGCGAGGTCGATTGGCCATGCGGGAGAAACCCCGTCCCCCGTCGCATACGCCTGGAAGTCGTGGGCGCGCATCCGCATTAGAACAGCGCCATAGAATTTCGTGTGCCCACCCACGCAGCGACTGACGAACTGGGGCTGGTCCTTGCCGTTCAGAGTCCAACGGGCGGGAGCATCATAGCGACCATGTGAGATGACCGCTTTGGGGTCGCGGTTGGCCGCTTCTCGCGGGATGCGCCGCCCGGCCTCGGCGACAAGCACCTTTACGCCGCGTTCAGCCAACGCCCGGGCGAGGGTGCCACCCCCGGCTCCAGAACCCACGATCAATACGTCCGGTTGGGCGAGCGTCGTCACCTTCAGAACTCCGCCACGTGAAGGGGCGCGAGCACCAACAGCGCCGTGTCCGGCCGACCCGCGGTGACTGCAATCAGCACATAGCTCAACAGGAGTAGACTCCATGCGCTCCCCGCTGCAACCGGGAACCGATGCGAGGTTGCAGCCCCCGCGAAGGCGAGCCCCAGGATGGCGAGCCCGGCCGCGAGAAAGGGATCGGCGGCGAGCGCCAGGGCAGGTCCGGCAAGGAGCAGTGGAGCTAGCCACAGCGGTGGCCTTGTTTCCTCCGAGTCGCCATCTCGGCCCGTGGCACGAAACTCGAGACGCCGACGGCTCAGGGTGGCGGCCAAGCCGGACAACTGGGCGGATGAGGCATGAAGCATGAGCGGCCACCAGCACAGGAGGGTGCTCAGGGCCGAGGCCCGCGGCACGCGTGGGGTCCAGAGCATCGCTGGCCCGGCCTGCGCGACCAGAAGAAGGCCGAGTGCAACCCAAGTGCTCGTCGCGGTGGCAGACGTGCCCATCGCGGCGCAGAGTAATCCAATTGCGGCAGGCGCAACCGGAGCCAAGGCCCCGGTGGGGAGCTGCGTTAGCCATGCTAGCGCGAACGCGAGTTCTGTCGGCGAGCGTTTCCCGAGGGAGAGGAGTCGTGGACGAGAACGCAGGAGAAGATCTAGATCTGACCGAGTCCAACGGGCCTGCCGTTCGAGATATCGCGTCGGGTCACGCGGCGGTTCTTCGTCCGCAAGTGCGTCTGCTACGACCGCGCCTGCCGACCAGCCAGCCGTCCGGATGGCCAGCGTCCAGGCGACGTCCTCGCCCACGACCTCCGGTAGGCCACCCGTCTCCTCGATCGCGAGTCGGCGCAGGAGGACGTTGTGGCCGAGCGCGAATGGAAAGCCGTACCGTTCGCTGGAGGGAATTGTGAGCCACCATCCGAAGTCGATCGACTTCGCGTACGCCCGTTGGAACGGGGTGGCGTCATTAGGGGCACGGCCGCAATTCAGGCCCTGAGCGAACGGCACGTCGCGCTGTTCTACGAGGGTGGCAAGAAGTCGATCGAGGGTCGCCGCCGCCGGGCGGCTGTCAGCATCCAAGAGGTAGATGAATTCGACTTCGGCGGGCAGCTTCACCAGTGCGGCGTTGACGTTGCCCGCCTTGAATCCCGTGCGAGAGTCGCGCTGAACGTAACGAGCCCCCGCATGTGCGGCCGCGCGCCGTGCCGCTGCCGTACCGGCCGGTGTGCGGGAATCGTCGAGGACCTATACCTGAGCCGGATACACCGAGCACACCGCCTCGGCAATTGCGTCAGGCCGCGTATCGTCGGCTACGGGGATCATCGTCACCGTTTGCTGGCGATGGGGACTAGGCGCGCTGACTACAGAGTCATGCCCCATTGGCAGTAGACGCACGATACGGGGATGAACTCGGGCGAACGCTGCGGCGAGAGCAATAGCGAGAACGAGTTGCCCCGAGAGGGGCCACCCCGCCGCCATGTCAGCTCCGGCCTTGGCTCCGAGTGCCGTGAGAAGTAAGAGTAGGCTGAGTGAGAGTCGGCGTGAACCCACGCCGGGTGCAGGACCCGCATTCGGCCTTCCGATCGCCACAGCGCTAACGTTCGGAGCGTAGGCCGGCGAAGCTGGTTGAGCGCAGCAGGCCTGCTCGCTCCCCCGCGGCCCCGCTTTCGTGGCGCTTTTGGTATCCATTCTGAAAGGCACCAATAGCGGCACCGGCCGATTCCCGCAGGGTTGACTCACTGGAGAACGCGACCACGAGAGCAGAGCGGTACTGGAGCAGATCACACGTCTGCACGAACTCGAGTAGCGGGGGCGACAGGTCCGTCGGCACGAATGCATTTTCGACATCCACGAATGAGATGTTTCCGTCCGGCAAGACCACATCGTTGCCGAACCATGCGTTACCGACTCCGCGGGTGAAGCCCGCGCGATGAGCCGTGGCATAGAGTGCGCCGACGTCATGAAAGACCGTGAGGGCCAGACCCCGAAGGCCTAAGTCGCGGGCGTGTAGGTAGAATTCGTCTGCGCGGACATCCGACGTGATCGCAAAGAGAACCGAGGCTCCTGCTTCGCCGACCTGGTAGCGCGCGGCAACCGTCATGTCCCGCACTAGCCCTTCGCGTCGGGCAGCGTGGAGGGCGCGGAGCTCACTATCGATCAGCTCCGGCGCGCACAGGCCTCGTGGTGTCTCGACGCTAACTTCCCGGAGAGTGCCTTCGGCATCGCGAAAGAACGCGCGGTCCGCAATCGGAGGTCCGCCTAGTCCCTGGTCCTTGAAGCCACACCGCTTCAAGCGATAGAGGCCGCCACGCCACTCGAAGACCGCACTGCCCGCGCCCGAGGAAATCGCGCCCACTCCGGATCCTGGCGAAGAGGTCTTCAGACCAAACGGGGGAGATTCCGGGCCGCTGGCCCCGACGAGCTTGGCCGGAAAGGGGCGCAAAGTTACACGCCGCCGGAAGGACAGCCGGAGATCCTCCGTTGGATCGCCGCCATCGTGCCACCCGCTGTGGAAGCCGCAAAGAGGTGCCATCCTAGTATCGCAATATGAGGATACGTTCGTTCCGGAAGCCCGGCCCGATCTCTTCGATCCAGACATCTCGGTAGGCGGTACCGATCAGGTGCGGGAGCTGATCCAACCCGACCCACGCGGCCTGCTGAGATGTGGGTTCTACGTTGATCGAGACGACCAGATGCCCGCCCTCCAACAAGATTCGTTGCCCAACGGCCAGAAGCCCACTCAGTTCGGTCGGTCCGTGGGTATCGGGCGAGCCGATCACACCAAGGGCGGTGACTGCCGCGTAGCGAGGTCCAGAGGCCGGCATAGTGGCGTATTCCTGGACAGAAGCGTGGACGCCCGGCAAAGCTCGCGCTTTTTCGACGAGTGAGGCTACCAGATCGATGCCGGACAGCTCAACGCGGGGCAAGCGTCGCCGCAACTCGCCGAGAAACGCCCCATCGGCACAGCCGATGTCCATGAGGGAGGCGGGCTGCAGGCGGTCGATTAGGTCCGTCACGCGGCGAATGCGAAGCGAGCGCTTGCCTTCCTCTCCCCAGAGAGCGAGATCGAGGGCGCCGCTACCGGCGACCCGTTCATTGTAGAACGCCGCGACGCGCGAGGCGTTCGACTTCGTGGGGTCCGGCAGGGGCAGAAGTTCGGGCCGGAGTTCGGGCACGCGAAGCGGAGCCTGCAAGGCCGTCGCCTCGGCTAAGCCGAGGCAGACTTGCATCGCCATCCAGTCCCACAGGCTGTGTTCCCGGATCGAGGCACTCCCGAAGAGAGAGGCCTCGATGACTGACGTGTCGGAGGTCCAGTTCGTTGACAAGGACGTTGGAGGGCCGTCAACAAGATGGAGGCTGCCATCTGCTTGGACGACCACATCGCGCAGCGGGTGCGCCCCGACCGGGGCGACATCTCGAAGGGCGCCTAGCGCGCTTCCGCACTCGTAGAAAAAGCAGGCCCACCGGTCCGCGAAGGACCGCGCGCAGATGGCTAGGTCGTGACCAGACAGATCGGCAAAGACCTCGGGCGAGCCCACGAGATCCTCAGCCATCTCCTGCAGCATGGCACACAGCCACTCGCCAAGTCGCAGGTCCGATGATATCGCGACTGCATTTCCGCGACCAGAGCAGCGCCGTCGTACACCGCCCCATTCGCTGACGAGCATGCCGGAAGGTGACCAGAGGGGCAGACAGCCGCTACCTGTTGAGTCGGCACGAAAAGCGAGCCGCGGGCGTCGAACTAGGCGACGGAATGCAACGAGGTCAGTAGGACCAGCGGGCCAGATCCCGACGCCCTGTGGCAGCCCCCAGTCGCTCATCCTTCTAATCCCGCCGCGCTCGCGGCATTCTTGGTCATTGAATATTCGATCCCACGGTACCGGATACGACGCGTGAGCACCGCGACCCCGAATATCGCTGGCGCGAGGCAAAACACCGCGGCAGCACCGATAGCGCGCCGGAATGCGGGCGTCCGAGGCACAGACGGGAATCGATCCGCAGCGGCCGCCGCGAGCCGGTCGCGAGCAACCCAGCGGGCCGCCAGGGCGACGATGGCAAGGCTGGCAGCTAGCGGTGCGGTCATCACGAGCCACAGGACAACGCAGAAACGAGCGGCATCGAGGAGTGCGTAGCGGCGCCAAGCCGCACCGAGTCCAAAGCGGCCCAGAACACTGATGCGGTGAGCCCAGGAGAGAAACGAGTCCGGATGCCTGGCCGCATGTGAGATACCCATGGCCGCAGGAGCAAACTCGATGGGTACACCCGCCCGACGCAGTGTTCGTGTAATGGGCAGGTCGTCATGGATATGGCATGAAAGGACGTCAGAAAGGCGAAGCGCCGTCCAGATGGCAGTGGGAATCAACATTCCACCACCCCAGAGGTAGCGGCGTTGCCCGTCGAACATATCCTCGAGTTCCCGCCCCCACCACGCCGCTCGGAAAGGGTCGTCCGCATAGACGTTTAGAGTGGTGACCGCAGCCGTTCCCCCCACACTAGCTTCTCGGAGATTTCCAACGAATCCCTGCGGAAGTTCGTGGTCGATATCGACGAAGGCAACGAACTCTTCTGTAAGCCCACGCGTGCCCTCGATCATATTGTTGTTCTTATCGGACGGAGCGCCTCCGGGCCGGCTCAGTCGAATTTCCACATTGGGCTCGTCGCCGAACGTCTCGCGTAGAGCGGGCTCTGCGCTCGGATCACGATATGAGAGGGCGAAAACCCATCGGGTTGAACGATCCTCGCGGACATGTGTCAAGAGCGGCAGTAGGTTGGCGGCGAGATCGTCGTCGAATCCGATGAGCGGAATTACGACCCTTGTCGTAGAGGGCCCCGCTCGTTCGCCGGGTGGCGGCGGGTGTTGCAACTGGCGAGCGAGAATCACAATGGTCTCGGCAACCAAGACGAGCGCGAGGAGCACCTGAACGCTCACGAAGCCCCTCAGAATTCCATAGTGGCCACGTCTGTGACCCCGAAGAAGTCCGTGGTGTAGTCGATTGCGAGCTGCGCATCGAAAGGCTTACACGTATATACAATCAGCGACACGAAGCGGGAGCTGTTCCACGTGTAAATCGCGATACCCGATTCGATGAGAGGCAGGAACGCCTCAAAACCTTGATTCTTTGGATTGCCAATGCCATCGGAGCAGTGCACCGTTGGGGTGGTATAGGTGGTAAGCCCTAGGTGTGCGGTAATGCCGAGAAGGAAGGCCCGAATCGAGGCCTCATCAACAGGACGCGAATAGGCCCCCTCGATGAGAAGGCGCTGCCGGTAAATGTGTGGTGCGAGATCAAGCATGCGTGTGTCTTCCTGGTTTAACGATGGTACGGAACGCTGACGCTCCCCAGTATGTGGCAAAGCTCAGTGATTATCTTGCTGATCTCCCGACGCTTCAGCAAAGGCTATTCATGAATGGAGCTCCCCCACTTCAGTGGACAGGTGAGAACTGCGGAACCGTGATAACCTGCTCCCCTTCTACCCGGGGAGTCAGAGGGCTCCGCTGCGAAGCAGCGGAGTAGAGCTCAGAGCCTCCA
>SLDI01000548.1:0-7128 GCA_007125385.1 Phycisphaeraceae bacterium
CGCCACCTTCACCGCCGCCACCGACCCCAACCCCGACGCCCGGCAGCTCGCCGCCGACACCTTCGGCGTCAAGGTCTTCGACGACGGCGTGAAGATGATGGACAGCGGCGAGGTCGACGCCGTGCTCATCGCCACCCCCCACTACTTCCACCCGCCTCTGGCCATCGCGGCGTTCGAGCGCGGCCTGCACGTGCTAACCGAAAAACCCATCGCCGTCACCGCCAAGGCCGCCCAGGAAATGATCGACGCCGCCGACAAGCACCCCGAGCTTGTCTTCGGCGCCATGTTCCAGATGCGCGTCAGCCCCCAGTGGCGGGAGGTCAAGCGGCTCATCGACGCCGGCGCCATCGGCCGATTCCACCGCGTCGCCTGGACCGTCACCGCCTGGTTCCGCTCCCAGGCCTACTACGACTCCGGCGGGTGGCGCGCCACCTGGGCCGGCGAGGGCGGCGGCGTCCTGCTCAACCAGTGCCCGCACAACCTCGACCTCTTCCAGTGGTTCGTCGGCCTGCCCGACCGCGTCACCGCCAACGTCGGCCTGGGCAAGTACCACAACATCGAGGTCGAGGACGAGGTCAACGCCCTGCTCGAGTTCGAAAACGGCGCCACCGGCATCTGGGTCAGCTCCACCGCCGAGGCCCCCGGCGTCAACCGCCTCGAGATCGTCGGCGACGACGCCACCATCATCGCCGAGGCCGGCCAACCCCTGACCCTGCTGCGAAACCATCAGCCCACCCTCGAATACTCCCGCACCACCCGGCAGAAGTTCGGCGCCGCCCCCCACGACCGCCACGTCATCACACCCGGCGGCAAGGACCCGGGGCACGCCGGCATCACACGCAACTTCGTCAACGCCATCCTCCACGGCGAAGAGCTCATCGCCCCCGCTCGCGAGGGCATCCGCGGCCTGGAGCTCGGCAACGCCATGCTCATGAGCGGCATCAAGAACACCCCCGTCAACATCCCCACCGATCGCGACGCCTACGACAACATGATCCGCGAGCTCGCCGAGAACTCCACCTTCCAGAAGCAGGTCGTCGAGGCCGAGGAAACCGACCTCGCCAAGTCCTTCAGCAGGTGAGCGGCAGCGGTGATCGAAGGGTCAAGCGGTGCGGGGCCACCCCCAACGCCCGACGGCGAACGCCCGTCCTGAGCGAGTCCGCGAGCGAAGGTCGGGATTTCCCTTGCCCCCTTCTACCCTTGCGACGATTCCTCCTCCCCCGGCCGCCGGCGCAGCGCCGCGACGACCTCATCCCGATACACGTCCAGGTAGATCCCCAGCGAATACCCCCCGACGATCGCCGCCGCGATCGCCAGGGCCGGGCTGCGCATCATGATCAGCGCCGTCGCCGTCGCCGTCAGCAGGATCGTCAGCGTCAGGCTCACGAACTTCGCCAACGGCCCGCCGCGGCCAAGCATGTCGCTCATGGGTTCTCGTCCCTGTTCAAGGGGCCCGGACTCGCGCCCCGTCCACCTCCGCCGCCGCCTCCCCGAACGCGCCGCCAAACACGAACTCGCCCAACTCCATCCGCGTCCGCGGCTTGAGCTCCGCCTCGCGCAGCTCCTCCGGCAGCCGGCTGACGTCATCCGTCGGATAACCCACCGCCACCGCCGTCTGCGGCTCGAATGGCTCCGGGACCGCGTACACCTCGCGCACGCGCTCCAGCTCCACCCCCGCCATCTGGTGCAGCACCAGCCCCAGCGCCGTCGCCTGCAGGCTGAAGTTGCCCATCGCCAGCCCCAGGTCGTGCAGCGCCACCCGGTTCGCCCGGTCGTTGCGGGTGAACCGCGTCCGCACGGCCGTCAGAATCAGCACCGGTGCATGCCGCGCCCACGCCTGGTTGCCCGCCACCAGGCAGCTCAGCGCCCGCTCGAAACGCTCCGGCTCCTCACGCCGGGCCAGGAAAAAACGCCACGGCTGCTCGTTGAACGACGACGCCGCCCAACGCGCCGCCTCAAAAAGCTGCCGCAGCTTGTCCGGCTCCACCGGCTTGTCCGCGAACGCCCGCGGGCTCCACCGCCTGGCGATCAGCTCGTGAATCGGGTGCGCCGCCTCCGCCGTCTTGTCCGGGACGATGTCGGTCATAGGCGCGGACTTTATCATGCACAGGCCACGCGGCAAAGGAGAGCCTCATGACCGACGCCCTCGACCCCGTCCTCCAGCGCCTCGACGCCGACACCGACCACCGCCTCGCCCGCCTCGCCGACCTGCTCGCCATCCCCAGCGTCAGCACCGACCCCGCCTACGCCGACCACCTCGCCCACGCCGCCCGCTGGCTCGCCGAACACCTGCGCCAAAGCCGCCTCGACGCCGAGATCATCCCCACCGACGGCCACGGCGTCGTCCTCGCCCACACCCGCCCCGAGCAGGTCGCCGACAACGCCCAACGCCGCGTGCTTTTCTACGGCTATTACGACGTCCAGCCGCCCCAGCCCCTGGAGCTCTGGCACACGCCGGCCTTCGAGCCCACCGTCCGCGACAACGCCATCTACGCCCGCGGCGCCTCCGACGACAAGGGCCAGGTCATGGGCTTGCTCGAAGCCCTGCGCGCCCACGCCGACGCCGGCGTCAAGCTCCCCTGCCACGTCAC
Organism: Phycisphaeraceae bacterium; assembly: GCA_007125385.1. GTDB lineage: Bacteria > Planctomycetota > Phycisphaerae > Phycisphaerales > Phycisphaeraceae > SKPT01. Next base: position 2,592 of record SLDI01000548.1, read on the forward strand.
CGTCCTGATCGAGGGCGAGGAGGAGATCGGCAGCGTCAACCTCCCCGCCTTCATCCAGCGCCACGCCCACCGCCTCGACGCCGACGTCGCCCTCGTCAGCGACACCGCCATGTGGGACGCCAGAACCCCCGCCATCGTCTACGCCCTGCGCGGCCTGCTCTACTTCGACATCCAGCTCCACGGCGCCAACCGCGACGTCCACTCCGGCATCTACGGCGGCGCCATCCCCAACCCCGCCATCATCCTCACGCGGATCCTCGCCGGCCTCGTCGACCGCGACGCCCGCGTCAGCCTCGAAGGCTACTACGACCACGTCGATCGACTCGGCGACGAGGAACGACAACAATGGGCCGACCTCGCCTTCGACGAGCGCGCCTTCCTCGACGCCATCGGCGTCAAACGGCCCTACGGCGAAACCGGCTACACCACACTCGAACGACTCTGGGCCCGACCCTCATGCGACATCAACGGGCTCTACGGCGGCTATGGCGGCGAAGGCGGCAAGACCATCGTCCCCAACCACGCCGGCGCCAAGGTCTCCTTCCGCCTCGTCGCGCAACAGAACCCCGACACCATCGCCGACGCCTTCCACAACTGGCTCCAGAGCCAGGAAACCTGGGGCTTGACCTGGAAGATCCAGGAGCTCGGCCGCGCCTGGCCCGTCGCCGTCGCCCGCGACTCGCCCTACATCGCCGCCGCCGAACGCGCCCTGCGCCAAGCCGCCGGCCGACCACCCGTCCTCGTGCGCGCAGGCGCCACCATCCCCGTCGTCGGCACCCTCAAGCACCAGCTCCAGCTCGACAGCCTGCTCGTCGGCTTCGGCCTGCACAGCGACAACCTCCACGCACCCAACGAGCACATCGGCCTCGACCGCTTCCACCTCGGCTGCCACACCCACGCCCGCCTGCTCCACGAGATCGCCGCCGCGTGAGAGGACAACCACAGCGCCACCGAGACACCGAGCAAGCCCCCATTGAGGCCTCTGAAAGGCGCGAGCACGATTGAATCCTTCGGCAAACCGCGAAGGAGCGAAGAAACGCGAAGTCGCGAAGGCACCGGGGATCAGGCCAAATGGCTCTTCTTCACGCCCTTCGCCCGCTTCGCTTCTTCGCGGTTTTTCAGAGAGCCCCACCCAGCCGTGTTCATCCGTGGCTTTTCGCACATCCCCCTGCCGCGTCCACCAACCCCAGCATCGCCTCGCGGCAGCGCCGCGCCGCCTCGCCCGCCTCCATCGCCCACAACCCCTTGTCGAACATCTCCAGCGAAAAATACCCCCCATACCCCGCCGCCTCGATCTGCCCCATCAGCGCCCCAAGCTCCAGCACGCCCCCCGCCTCGCCCGGCAGCACCCGATCATCGTTGCAATGGCTGTGCTCGCCGGGCTTGTCCGCCATGTTGTCCACGTGCACGTGAAACAGGCTCGCCACCGCCTCGGCCGTGATGTCCTCCGGCTTCGTCGCCGTGCAGTGGTAATGCGCCGGGTCGAACAGCCACCCCACCCGTTCATGCCCCGCCGCCTCGACCACCCGCACCGCGCTGCGCAGCGAACGCACCACCGGCGACCAGTTGAACTCCACCGCCAGCCGCACGCTCCCCGCCACCTTCTCCACCAGCTGCGCCAGCGCCTCGCCCACCCGCCCCAGCGCCGCCTCGCCCCGCACCTCGCTCTCGGGCCCGGGCCCGTCCGTGCCCACCACCATCACCGTCGCCTCCCCCAGCGTTGCCAGCAGCTCGGCGTTGCGCTGGTGCAGCGCGTGGTTGCGCTCGCGCTTCGCGTCCTCGCCGAACGCCAGCACCGGCGCCTCGAAGCCGCCGATGCACGTAAGCCCATGCTCATCGAGCAGCCGGCGGGCATCGGCGTCGCTGCGCCCGCCCGCCTCCTGCCACTTCTTGACCGCCGGCAGGTACAGCTCGATGTTCGCGAACCCCGCCGCCGCCACCGCCGCCACCTGCTCGTCGAACGGCGCCTGGTTCAGCGTGATCGTGTTGATCGCCAGTTGCGATTGCTTCATGACGCGCCCTCAACGCCCCGCCGCTCGCGGCTTCGCAAAGCGCTCCACCGCGCGTTGCTCCTTCCGGATCCCAATGCCGTCAACCCCCGCACCACCACCTTAGCACGCGGGCCCGGCCGCGCCGATCAACCAACCGACTGGCCCGCCGGCCGACGATGGCGGGGGCTGGGCGGGTCCCCGGGGTCAGCGCGGCCATTCGATGGTAATGTCGCCCTCGCGCGGGTCGTCGACGCCGCCATTGTCCACGCCATTGCGGCCGACGCTGTAGACGACGACGCGCTGCGGTTCGAGGCGGTAGCGAATGGGGTGGCCGTCGGGGTCGGGGGCGAAGATGTCCGCGGGCACAGCCTCGAGCCAACGGGGGACGAGGTCGTCGAGCGAGGCGGGATAGTCGCCGGTTTCGAGACGGTGGCCGGCGACGGCGAGGGCGGTCGATTCGAGAATCCCGCCGGCGTAGCCGCGGTCGACGGCGGCGGCGCTGCTGCCAAGGCCCGAGATTAAGAATTCGTCAAGTAGCCTGCCCACCAGCGTGGTGACGCGTCCTGCGCGCGCGTCATCGGGCCCCGTCGCGAGCAGCGCGGCCAGCCATGCGACCTCGATCACGGGATGTGCAAGCAAGGGGCTGTAAAAGAGCTGGCCGTCGTCCAGCTCGGCGAGGCGTGCCTGACGCAAGGTCAGATTCTCAAGGCGAAAAGCGTCAATGAGCTCATCGTAGGCGGCGTTGGCCCGCCGCATGGCGCGATTGGGGTCGAAGTACGCCACAAGCACGTGGTGGTACCTCAACCACCATTCATGACCCACTGGCCAACCGAACGGGGCGGCGATTCCAAAAAACCCAAGGACGCCTTCGGCCTGCGCGTGATCGGTCAGCCGTTGCGTCAGGTCCAAGTAGGTGAACCGTTCCCCCAGGTCAACGGCATGATGGACCGGGAATCGCGCGGCACTGGCGTCGATCGCTGCCTTGAGCATGGAGATCTGCTCGGCGGTCAGGTCCTCACGACCAAGCACGTCGCCGACGATTGGGCGCGTCATGTTGGCGATGCTGATGCCAACCAGGTGACCGATCAGAGAGCTGTCCTGCTCCATCAGGTGACCGAACCGCTTGATTGCCTCGATGTCGTCGACGGCGTCGTCGATTTCGCCCGCGCCAAGGCGATGAAACGCCCGCGCCCGCAGGCCACGCGCCATGTGGCGCATTTCCGCGAGCGAGGGCATCAGAACCTCGATCAGCATGTCACCGTCCCCTTCCGCGATCAACGGCGCGTAGTACCGCTCGCGGCGCACCCCTGCCGCCAGCCGATCCAGCGCCGCATGCTGCGTCGCCAGCCACCGGGCCACCAGCGGCGCGTCCTCATCGCTCCACGGCCCGGCCAGGGCACGCGCGCGCTCCGCGACCCAGCGCCGATCACGCTCGGCCGGCCACACGCCCCCGTGCTCCGGCTCGGGCTCGACGCGCTCCGCCCACGGCCCGCCCTCGTCCTCGGCGCGCTGCCGCGCATAGCTATCGAACGATATGAAATACTCCGCATCGTCGCCCGGCATGGTCACACCCAGCAGCTCGAACACGCGTTCGCGGAGCGCCGGCTCGTCCTGCGGCCACTCGTCGGGGTGCGTCAACTCGGCGATCACGACGTAGGCGTTGTTCTCGGGCGTCACCCCTTCGCTGAGTAGGGCGTTGAGCGCAGCGATGTAATCAACGGTGCCGTCGTCGCGCAGCGGGCCCTCCACGACTGTCGTGTCGGGGCCGACGATGAGGGGGATCGGCTCGATGTCGGGCCGAAGGAGGCGCGGCAGGTTGTCCGCGTCTGCGACGGCAGTGCTGGGGGAAGCCGGCAACAGGAGCAAGGCGGCAAGTCGGTGGCGGTTGAGCATGTGAGGCTCCATAGCGGGTGCCACTGACAAGGCCATCTTCGGCCTTTTCAGCGGCAGGCGGCGCGATGGGCTCGCCACGTCGATTCGCACTGACAAGCTCCGCGGACTCCGCTTGTCAGTGGCACCCCATTGGCCGCGCTGAACCGGTTCAGGTCGCTGAGTGCCGACCTCACTTCGCCGCTGCCGCGCGCTTGCGGTTGTCCTTCCAGCTCTCGCACCCCCCCTCGCCGCTCGGCCGCACCGAAGGCTTGGCGATCTCCTCGATGCCCTCGAACGCGTACGGGTCGCGCCCGGCGATCATCACGATGTCGCGGTAGTCCTGCTTGGCCATGCCCACGCCCTCGCGGTGACGCCAGGGCAGCAGCGACTCAGCGCTCATGTAATGGTTGACGAGCACGCGGCGGTACCCCGCCGCGGCCCGGTTGGGCAGCGAGCGGTGCAGCAGGTAGCCGTTGAAAAACACAATGGCCCCCGCCTTGACCTCCACGGGCACGGCGTCCTCGTCGCGGTAGGGGAACTCGAACGACTCCAGCGCGCAGTCGAAGCGACGGTCGCCGTGCTCGCGCTGCGGCCAGAGGATGCCCGGCCTGTGTGAGCCGGGGATCACCCACAGGCACCCGTTCTCCACCGTCGCGTCGTCCAGCGCCATCCAC
>SLDI01000274.1:0-7100 GCA_007125385.1 Phycisphaeraceae bacterium
GGCGGAGGAAGCGGAAGGGGAGCTACCTTGCGTCGCACCCCCTCCCGTGCGTGTGCGTGGATGTAGAGGACGAGGGGCTGCTGTACACCGCGGTTGAACGGATGCTGGGCAAGACGCGGGCGGAGATTCAGGAGCAAATCCAGCAGACGATGATCGGCAACTTCCGCGGAGCGATGAACCGGACGACGCCACTGGAAGCGCTCGGGATGGTGGAGAGTGCCGAGAAGTTGGAGATGGACGAGTTGGACCCCGACGAGTCAACAGCGGGCGAGCCGGCGGCGGGTGAGGAGCAGCCCAACAAAGAGCAGGGCGGCCCGGATCGCGGGGACCGGGCGCGGTTTCGGCAAGAGCTGCTGGCCGACAGCAACGAGGACCTGAGCAGCTTTGGGATGCGCGTGGTGTCGGTGTCGTTTCAGCGGATCTGGGATAGTTCGGATTACATCGCGAACCTGGCGAACAAGTCGGTGGCGCAGAAGCGGCAGGACATCGAGATCGAGGAGGCGCGGCTGCGCGCCAAGGCCGACTCGGCCGAATCGGATGCCAACCGCCGCGAGCAGATCGCCAAGAACCGTGCGGACGAGAAGATTATCGAGGCCAAGCAGGCCCTGGAGGTAACGTCGCGCGAATGTACAGCGCGGATCGAGCGGGCGCGTCAGGAGGCCGAGGCGGAGATCGCCAAGGCCAGCAGCCAGGCGCAGCAGCGTGTGGAGCAGGCACACATCGAATTGCAGGGGTTGAAGAACACATCGGAGGTGACGCTGAAGGCCGAGTTCGAAAAGCAGGCAGCTGAGATTCACGCGGAAGGGGACGATCAGGCGGTGCGCACGGTGCGGGAAACGCGCAACCAGCTTCTGGAGCAGAAAGCGAAGCTGCTGAGCGAGTCGGACAGTGCTGGGCGCGTGCCACTGTTCGTGCAGCAGCAGCTTGAGAAGCTTTTCGAGGCGTACCTGGAGCATGCCGAGGACATCAAACTGGACAACATCGTGGTGATGGGCGAGGGGGAGGGTGTCGAGGACGCGGTGAATCGCGGACCGGAGGGGATGGTCGCATTCCTGCGGCACTTCGAACAGGCGTTCGGTATTCGCATCCGTGACATGGTGGACCCGGGCGAGGGTGACGGTGAGACGCATGCCGGATCCGGTGCCCAGAAGAATCAGGAGATGGGCTGATGGCGTGGTACTTGATCGCATCATTCTTTGTGCTGGTGATCCTGGTGGTCGCCACGCTGCTGTATCAGTTCGTGAAGAACTTCACGGTGGTGGGAGCGAACCAGGTGGCGGTGGTGGCGGGCAAGGGGCGCGAGGGATATCGCACGTATCACGGGGGACGAGTGGTGGTCTGGCCGCTGATCAACCAGCGGTTTGACCTGGACCTGCGGCCGCAGACGACGACCGTGCGGGTCGAGTCGGCGATCGCCAAAGGGATGGTGCCGCTGAACGTGGTAGCGACGGTATCGTTCGCGGTCTCGTCATCGGGCCGGGTGCTTCAGAACGCGATTCGGCGGATTCTGACGATGGCTCAGGATTGGGAGGAGTTGACGGCGGTGGCCAGCTCGATCATCGAGGGACACCTGCGTGACTCGATCGCGACGATGACGCCTCCGCAGGTCATGCGCGACAAGGAGCGGCTGGTGCGAAACATGATCCGCGTGTGCAAGGAGGATCTGGAGGCGATCGGTCTGGAGATTACGACGATGAACATCGCCGACGTGGAGGATCATCGCTTGGAGGGAATGGGCGACGGCGAGTTGTACATCGACCTGTTGAACCGGATCCAATCGGCCAACGCCGAATCGCAGGCGCGGGCCTCGCAGGCCGAAGCGCGGGCGGCATCGACGGAGGAGCGCGAAACGCGACGGGCGGAGGTCGAGTCACGTCGGCACAACAACGAGCGGGAGTCGCTACAGACTCAGACAAGCGCGCGTGAGGAGATGAAGGAACAACGCCAAACCGCATGAGGCCGCTGAAGTTTGCAACGGTCGAGTGAACAGAGCGGGCGCTACGACTTCGCCTTGTCATCGGATTCGCCCGTCTCGAACGACCATCCCGGTGAAGATCTCGTCGGTGTGCTCGTCGCCGCTGATCGTCAGAGTCAACTGGCCTGCCGGCTGGGTCAGGGGACCGGCACGGTTCAGCCAGCGGTACCGCAACGTCTGCGGGGCCACGGACAGGGGGCGGCTCACGCGAGGGGGCGTCTACCCATAGTGCGGCGGCCGGCAATGCCGTGTCCTCTATGCCCGGGCCACGTCGGGCGGTACACTGGTGCGCCGGCGACGATGCTGGGGCTGCCGCAGGCGGATTACCACGTCGGAGCGAGTCGGTGTACGGTCGCCTCGCCGGGTACGAGGCCGTCAACGACGCCGAGCGGCTGCGCGTGGACCCGGTGATGCGCCGCGTCGTCGGCGGACGAGCCGTCGAGCGCGCTGCCGCCTCCGCCAGTGAGATCGGCCGTTTCGAGACGGAGACACTCGCGGAAGCGGGCAATCTTGCCGCGTTGATCGCAATGCCGGCCAATGGGTCGATTGCACGTGTTGGCGTACAACCTCGCGAACTTCCTGCGGCGACTGACCCTGCCCGCGAGCATCAAGCACTGGTCCTTGACCACGCTGCGAGAGAAGCTGGTCAAGATCGGAGCCAAGGTCGTCCACCGTGCCCGCTACGCGATCGTCCTGATGGCCGAGGTGGCGGTACCGCGGCACATGTACCGGACGATCCTTCGACGGATCGCTCGATTGCGAGAGGTGAGCCTGCCGCCGCCAACGGGATCGGCGACAGGTGCCAACCTCGGGTCCGAAGAAGAAGGGGCACTGCGGGGCTGCTATGCGCAAGATGGTTGCACTTCGTGGTTTGCGCTGCGCCTAAGGCGGTTCAAGCAGGAGGAGACAGCTCGATTTGGTTCGGCAGGACACCTTCGCCTGCCCGAAAAGTCTTCCCCTCACGAGTCGGTGGTGCTATCTTGTTTGCTTGCGGTCAAGGCCGGCAATGGGCCGGCGGCGGCCAACTGGGTAATGTCGGCTCCGAGGAGGCTCGCATGGTCGCTGCAAGTCGATCAGCCGGTGCGGTCAACGTGTTGCTGTTGGGCGCGGTGATGATCGTGGTGCTTGTTACCTCGGTGGCGACAGGCAGCGATCGTTACTGGGTCGGAGGTGACGGCACCTGGGAAGACACCGAGCACTGGAGCGAGGAGGCCGGCGGGGCGGGCGGCGCTTCCGTTCCGACGTCCGCGGATGACATTTTCCTCATCGAGGGCGATCACGTCGCCTGGGGCGATCGGTGGGGATGCCTCGGCCTCATCAGCCGCGCCTTCTCGCTGACGGTTCGCGGGAACTTCGAACTCCCGCACGGTTATGACGGAAATGTTGCCATCCATGTGCCCGCGAATGAGACTGACGCCGGGAGTCAGCGCTCTTCCCTCCTGGAGCACGGTCGGGGATCCAGCATCGGGATCTGGCAATTGCAGCGCTGCCGGCCCGGCGGGCTGTGGCTCCGGCGGTGATGTGTAGCGATATCGCTCCAAGTCGATTGGATCGGCCAGGAAAGCCTGCACGTCGCCGAGCTCGCGGGGCCACCGGCACCACCACCGCCCCCAGCAGCGCGATCGTCAACGCCACGCCCACCCGGCTCATCGCGCGGCGATTGCGGTGCTGATCCAGTATCGCGACGAGTCGACCATCCAGCTTGCTGGCACGGGCCATGGCGATGCCGGCGTGGGCGGCGAAGTAGCCGGCTTGCGGGCCCGTGGCGATCTCCAGCAGATGCTCGGCGTAATCGCTGGCCCTTGTTTCATTCAGCAGCACCATGTCGTCGCACGCCCGTTCACGCTCGACCAGCATCCGCTGGCCTGCCAACCACACCAGCGGGTTGAACCAGTAGAGGGCGCATGCGAGCTGCGTGAGCGTCTGCGTCAGGCAGTCGCGGCGCTTCACATGCGCCAGTTCGTGCAGCAGCACCGCCCGGCGACGGTCGGCGGACCAGTCGCTGGCCTGCTCGGGGATGAGCACGTTGGCGTTGACGTTCGGCAGCACGTCGGCGACGACGCCCCACGTCATGGGCACGGTCCGGCAAGGACTCTTGAGCAGCGCGACGCCGCGACGCAGGCCAAGCTCGCGCTTGAGCTCCGCGAGCAGGTGATGCCAGCTTCCATCGGTAATCGGCTGGGACATGCGGCGAAGTTGCCAGAGGCTGATCCAGCCCAGCAGCAGCGGCAGCAGGGCGAACGCGGCGCCGCCGAGCCAGATCCACGGCAGCCAGGGCAGGGCGAGTTCGGTGATGGTGGCGGGGAGCGGCGTGGCGGCTTTGCCCGGCGGCGCGGCCGCGGCTTCCGCTGACGCGGACGCGGCGGGCGACGCCGGTTCGTCGCCCACCTCGGCTGAGCTTGCAACAGCGTCGACGGAAGCGAGTGAATCCGCGTCGGGTGCGACGGAAGGGCTCGGCTGGCGCGGCGGATCGCTCGGCAGCGGCGTGGTAACGGTCCGCGCCGCGGGTGCGGCGCCTGGGGTCGGATCAGTCGGCTCATCGATCACCTGCGTGGTCGGCGTTGTCGTAACAACACCCATCGCCGGCAGCACCGCCAGGCCCGGCAGCAGATACGTCAATGCCGGCAGCGCCAGCACGCTGACGACGGCGATGTTCCAGACCAGGTGCCGCGCCGCGGCCGGGCTTCGCCGCATCGCGTAGGTCACGCCCAGAGCCAGCGTGAGGATCACCACGCTCTTTATCCCGATGTCGAGCAGAAGGGGCAGGATGCTTTGCATGATGTGATTCCCGGCAAACGTGTGCATGGCGGAGGTGTTGCCGCGGCAGTCAGGTCACCGATTGCGTCGGCGGGCGTCGTCGATCATCGCCTTGAGTTGCTTGCGCTGCTCAGGCGAGAGCTTGACCTTGCGTTGCGTGAGGTAGCTGGCCACCGCTTTCTCGAACGAGCCGTCGAAGAAGACCTGCACGACCTTGTCGAGCGCCGACTGCCCCGCCTTGTCGCGCGCGACGCAGGGGCTGTAGCGATACTCCCGGCCGACCTTCTCGCGCTGGGCGACGCCCTTGTCGCAGAGGATCTGAAGCAGGGTCCGCACGGCCGTGGCCGTGGGCGGCTCGGGCAGGCGCTGCTGCACGTCGCTGACGCTGAGCGGCCCCTCGGCGTAGAGGGCGTCCATGATCTGGCGTTCACGGCGGGTCAGGTGGAGTTGGTGGTCGTCGGCCATTGGAGGCTCCGGGGCGGGGACGGGGCAAACACGCTAATTTTTTAGTCTATCTGGTGCCCAAACGCAAGAGGCAAGGCGAAAAATTTGGCCCTCCGTGCCGCTCGATCGCCATAACACCTTGCCCCGTCGCCGGTAGCGCGACGTCCATTACCCACCTAAGGCGCCTGTCCGACCTCGCGCGGCAGCGGGGGCGCGCCCTCGGCCTCGTCCCGCGTCAAACGCCGCACGCGAGGCTTGACGAGGCTCCATGAATCGGGGGCAGGTCATCGGCCGCACTGGGCGTTGATCCCCGAGGCCGGCGGCGACCCGCTGACGCCGGAGGATGTGTACGCCAAGGGTATGACGGTGCGGCTGCCGGCCTGGCAGCCGTGGGCGAAACAGGCGAAGGAGCAGTTGGATCGGATGATGCTCAAGGACGCGGCGTAGCGTCCGGCCGGCCTCTCAGGAAAACCGGCCCAGCGATTCCAGTTGAAAACCGTGGCAAGACAGTCGCTCATTCCGTTGGTGGCAGTGCCTGTTTCCGCCGCTCAAGGCGATCTTCCAGCTCACGCAGTTCGACCTCGGCTTCCGCCACATCGTCGGGCGCGGCACGGCCGGCGTCGAGCACCATGCGCAGCCGCTCGGCGCGTTGTTGCTGCATCGCGACGAGCTGCTCCAGTTGCTCGACGGCCACGCAAATAGCGATGCTCGCCGACAGCCGAACCGGGTTGGGTGGGGCTCTGGGTAGGGGTGCGAATCAGCCCTCCCCATCGGCCACGAAGTACATTCGGCGGTCAATGGGGGTGCCGCTTGCGGTGTGGAACTGCTCGTCGTTGACGTAGAGCGCCACGCTTGTCGGCGTGCCCGGCGCCGGCGTGAACCTCACGTGATCGCCGGCAGCCACCGGAAAGTGCGTGATGAGCCGGTCGCTGCCGATGAGCCATGCTCGCCCATCCGCCGGGGCGATAAACGCCAGCCCATCCATCGGAATCCGGTGGCCGAAACCTTCGGCCATCAGCCGGGCGTCGGGCGGAATCAGTCCCTTCGCCACAAGGTCCTGCGTGCTCGGGCGATCGCTCGACGCGCAGCCGATCATCAAAATACACGCTCCCAACACTGCAGACCATCTCATAAGTTGCATGCACATCTCCCGAATGAAGTGGCTCACCGGCCTTGTCTGACGTCCACTCTCCCCATCCTGCGACGAAAGCTCCATTTTCGGGTGCCACTGGCGGCTTGCCTGCCAGCGCCCAGGCGCTGGGTGCGGGTGGTCTCGGCGAGTCCGCGAGCCAAGACCACGACCTTCCGGTAACGCCTCCACCGAGCGCTTACTCAAACACAAGCATTATAGATGCTATATGATCAACATTTTCACTAGAAAGATAACCCATATAATATCGTTCAGCGAAGGAGACCAGTTGAGCGACCACTTCTTCGCGTGCGGAATCTCGCCAAGTTGTTTCAATAGATATATTGCGCTGCCCAGGATTCCTTACTGGGCTAGTAATATCCACCACTCGCACATTTTGAAGGCCATACTCATTCCATTGTGTCATCAGTTGCTTGGAAATCTCTCGCTCAAACTCTTCCGCACTTGAAAGTGTGTTAAATCGCGTTGACGCTTCACTATGGCACGTGTGGCATCCAAACCCGGCCCCGCTCATTGCTACTACCACTACAGAAAACACAAGTGCTTTGCAAATCCTACCTAATACGAGCATAAATCCTCCTCTTCCCCGACATTCCCAGTTACCTCCAGGTCAGCCCGGTGTTGACCGTCTTGAACGCCAGTGTACCGCCAGGCTGGCCTGCCTGGCAAAACTTGATCCAGCCTGAATGAGAGTCTCTACTGGTCACCATGGCCAAGGAGAATCCGATGTCAGGCAAGAAGCGTGTTCGTCACAGTCCCCAGCAGATCGTCGAA
>SLDI01000330.1:0-21965 GCA_007125385.1 Phycisphaeraceae bacterium
AGCCAGTACCTGTGTGCACACCACCACGTCGTAGGCCGACGACGCCACCGGCAGGCGCTGCAGATCGCTCAAGAAATCCATACGCGCATAGGTCTTCGGAACCTGTCCGAAATCGGTCGCCTCGTATCGCTGCCGGCCGAACAGATTCCGGTACCGGCCATCTCCGGCCCCTGCGTCAAGCACCCGCACACCCGGTGCCAGCATGGCGCTACGCTCTTCCAGAAACCTCTGGATCTTCACCAGCGACGGATCCTGGTGGAACCTGCCAAGTCGTGCCCAGATGCCGCGCGTCGTTGTCATTCCAGTCTCGCCTTGCTCATCATTCATACCCGTGCGCAAGGGCCGGTCCTGACCTGCTCGCGTCGTCGCCGGCCGAGCCGGGTTATTCTCGGGTCGCCCTGAACGGATATCCTGGCTCGACGCGGAAGCCCAACGCTTCCAGCGGGCGCGCCAGTGTACCGGGCGTCCTATTCGGCACCATGTGGACTTCCATGGTGACCCGCTTCACGCCCCGGGCCGACTCCACATCGAGAGCGTCGAAGAGGTCATACTCGCTGCCCTCGCAATCCACCTTCAACAGGTCAACACTCCCGCCACATACGCGAACCATATCGCGAGCGCCCATGACGGGGACGGTAAAGTCATTCGCGCCCTTCGGAAGTCGGTCTTGTCCGGCCCGCGACAACGAGGACCAGGCACTCTTAGCATACCGACGGAAACTAGCTTCGCCCGTCACGCCAGCTACAGCGCAATTGTGGACGACGACGTTCGTCAGTCCATTGAGCTCAACATTTGCCCGCAATCGTTCAGCAATCGCGGGATCCGGCTCAAATGCAAACACACGACCCGAGGGCCCAACCAGCCTGCCTGCAATCACGGTGAACGCCCCGATGTTCGCCCCAACATCTGCAACGCAGTCGCCCGGTTTGAGGGGTTCGAGATTCGCCAGATAATCCTGCCGCAGAAGATTTTCATAGAACGTAAACCATTCGCCGCGCCCCGCAACCAGCCGCAACGCATCTCCGTCCCTATTGGTCGCCATGTACGAGCCCCGGGCGAGGTGGAGTGAATCACATAGCAGCCTCGCCGGCGAACGCACTCCCCGCAAAAGCTCAAGACGACACCGAAAGTTCTTCTTGAACGATTTATACAATGGCATCTCTTCCGTAGACCGAGATTGTCCCTTATGTCTGCACGTGCAGGTTGTCCGCCGTGCGGGGTTACCCTGAAGCGGAAACCATCGTTCGTTCTGCACTGGATGGCGTGCATGCCATCGCCCAGATGTTCGGTCGTGTCGTCATGGTTTCAGGCCTCCGAAGCCTCGCACGGAAGCGAGGCGGCCGTGCGAGACCGAGCGATCATCTTTCTTCAGGTCCTCTGAACGGACCCGGCTCTGCACCGAGCGCAGCCAGCACCGAGCGCCGCACAGTCCGGCACGAGCCCGTAAGAAATCTGTAGGCCAACCGGATCGGGCGCGGCACTCTTCGCCCCAACTGCACCCTGACCAGCTTCGCCAACGATCCGAAGAAGGCATCGGACCCCCGCTGTCGCCACTTCAGGAAGTTTCGGAAGAACGCCTCGTGCCGTGAGCACGTGATCGCCCGGTCGAAGTCGATCAAATGGACACGCCCCCGTTGCGAGACCAGAACGTTGTTCGGCATGAGATCGTTGTGCGCGATACCGCGCCGTGACAGTTGCCACAGAATGGGTGTCAGGCGGACGAACACCAAGCACGATCTCCAGAAACCGAGCGATCTGTCGGTAAGCGGGACGGCATCCACCCACTGATACACGCCGACTTCATACTTGCTGGTCTCGATGAACTCGAGGGCGGAAGGAATCGCCGAGAGGTGCCGACACAAGGATACCAGTTCAAATTCGCGTTTGTTGTCGCCCAAGGGCAATGGACCCCCGGTCTGAAGTCCAAGAACAAATATCTTGTAGACGCGTCCGGCCGAGACGTAGGTCCGCTGGACCATTTGTCGGCGTGTCATCGTGGCGCCTCGCGGCTCGCCATCGTGCAGACGCCTCGCCTCCGTTATACCTAGTTCAAGCAGACACTGTCGCCAGCGATCCTCGATCTGTTCGTCGTTCATAATTCCGGCCCGGCCATAGCGGTCGCGTTCTTGACGGAACGGCGCACCCGCCTGGCGCGCCCGGGCAGGAGCGTGCGGAGAAGGGCATAGACGGGCATGCCGAGGAGGAATCTGAACCGGCCCAGGCGAAGCTGCCAGTGCAGGCACCTCGCATAAAGCTCGACAGCGGCCAACCACCGGCCATGCCGGACGGCCAGGTCGATGCTTCCCCGCACCTCGCGACAAATGATCTGGCGACGCTCCCAGCGTCGCCCGGGACCGCCAGGATAACGGCCGGCCTTCTCGCTGACAATGAGCTGGTCGATGCCCTTGAGCGTCTTGTCCGGATGCGCGGTGGAGGTCGAACCGACGTGCTGGCGGTAAGCGACGGTATACGGTTGGTGAATCTTGATCGTCCCCGGCGCCGTGCCGATCTTCATGAAGAAGTCGACATCTTCGTAGTTCATGTGCTGAGGCTCGAAGCCCGGTGAGTCGCGCAGGATGTCCGTCCGTGCCACGGCGGCGCTGGTGCCGCGGGATATCTTGTCCGGCGCGGTGGCGAACGGGTCAGTGTAGCGACAGACATCCAGAGCGGTCTCCTGGGCCGCCTTCAAATCATCGACGTTCGCGAAAGGGCGCGGTGCCCCGAGAATCAATGCGGGTTCGTCGTGCGCTTCGATGACCTTGGCGAATGTCGCCAGCGTCCACGGAAACCACAAGTCGTCACTGTCCAACCAGGCGAGGTACCGACCATGCGCGTTCGCGATGCAGGTATTGCGCGCCGCGCCAATGCCCGCATTGTCCTGGCGCAGCGCGCGGATGCGATCGCCGTATTCGGCAAGGACGGATGATGTCTGGTCCGTCGAGCCGTCGTCGACCACGAGCACCTCGAAGTCAGTAAAGCGCTGGGCGAAGGCCGATTCCAGCGCGTGGCGGATCAGGTCCTGGCGGTTGTGGACGGGAATGGCCACGGTGAACATCGGGGTTTCGGTCTGGCTCATCGTGCGCGTCCCTTGGGTGCGAGTCGCCGCAGCGCATCATGCAGCCCGAACGTCTCGGCTCGGAATCCGGCCAGGTGCCAGGCGCTGTCGGGGCTGATCATCGAGCGGTTCAGGCGCAGCGGGTCGGCGTCGGGCGGGCACGGGCCGCGCCGGGTGTTGCAGGCCCAGGTGTAGCCGGCCTCGCGGGCGGCGGCGACGACGCGGTCGTCGTGGTCGCCGTTGGGATAGCTCATGCCGGTCACCGCGTGGCCAAGCCAGTCTTCGAGCTGCCGCCGGGAGTCGACGAGTTCGTGACGGAGTGACTCATCATCGAGCTGGGGGAGGATCGGATGCGTGACGCTGTGGCCGGCGATCTCGTGGCCCCGCGCGTCGAGCTGGCGGAGCTGGTCGATCGACATCGGGCCGAAGACGTCGGCGGGCAGGTTGAGCTCGAGGCCGTGGCAGGCGAGGTCGATCTGTTCGGCGCGGCGGGCGGGCGGGCATCGCTTGAGGTAGCCCAGCCAGCTCTCGAGATCGTTGACTGGGGTGGCCTCGGGCAGGCGGTCGGCAAGAGCGTCGCGGCCGAGCGTGCGGAAGGCGACGGCCGCCCGGTCCCACCAGAGCGGCTTGCCGTTGAGAAAGTCGGTGGGGACGAAGAACGTGCCCCGCAGGCCGTGCCTGTCCATGATCGGTGCGGCAAACTCGGCGTTGTCGCGGTAGCCGTCATCGAAGGTGACGGCGACGAGGGGCTTGCCGTTGGCGGGCGCGCGGCCCACCGCTTCCAGGGCCTCGCCCACCGGCAGCACGTGACAGGCCTTGGCCAGGTACCGCATCTGCTGGGCGAACGCCGAGGCCGGCACCACCAGGTTACCCAGCGGATACGCCCGCGCCCGCTCGTCGGGCAGGACCTTGTGGTACATGAGGATGGTGAGCCGGCCACGGACGCGGCTGGCCAAGAGCCGCAGAACCCCGCTGCCGACCGCAACACGGTCAACGGCCCCCAATGCGCAACGTTTAAGTATGGAGGGCATCAGGTTGCCGATACGCTTACCGGTTCGCCGACACCGCCCTTGTGGCCGAGGATCGTCTCGAAGATCTTCATCAGCGCCGGCGCCTTGGCCTGCCAGTCGAACTCGCGCTCAACGCGCTCTCGCCCGCCGCGCCCCAGCCGCTGGCGCAGCTCCGGCGAGGCCGCCAGCCGCTCTACGGCCGCGGCCAGATCGCTCACGAATTGCTCGCGCGAACGCGGCTCGACGAGAATCCCGCAGCTCTCGTCCACGTAGTCCGCCGGCCCGCCCCAGTTGGTCGTGATGACCGGCAGCCCCAGAGCCATCGCCTCCAGCACCACCGCCCCGCCACATTCGCAGATGCTCGGCAGCACCATGGCCGAGCACTGACGCAAGAGCTCCGGACACTCGTCCTGAACAACCCAGCCATGGAACCTCACAACCTCCTCAAGCCCAAGCTCGCGGACCAGCGCCTCAAGCCGTGGCCGCTCCGGCCCGTCGCCAATGATCCACAACTCCAGGGGCTGACCCGATTGCGTCACCCGGCTCACCGCGTGCAGCAGGAGATCGACACACTTCAACTTGATCAACCGCCCGAAGTACGCGAAACGTGGCGGCTCGTGAGCCTGGACCATCTCCGTTACCGGGTTCTGCCAGAGCGATAGGTCGACGCCGTTTTCGCAGATCTGGTGGATCTGTGGCCCGTGGACGCGTGGCAGGGCGCGGCGGGTTCTCTCGTTGGCCACCAGCAGCGCCGTCGCCCGGGCCTTGCCCGGGATCAGCCAGTTCGCAAAGTTGGCCAGCGCCCGGCCAAACGGCACGAAGCGCCGCTCGATCGCAGGCTCATACTCGCGAAACCCCGGCGGATAGGTCATCCCGCCGTTCATCGGCCCCATCACCACCGGCGCCCCGACGTCGTACATCAGGCTGGGCAGCAGCGGGGAGACGGGGATCGGCTCGTGCACCAGGTCGATCCGCTTCTCTTGAGCCAGCCGCCGTGCCAGGCGGCGCTGGCCCAGTTGCGTGAGCAGATGAATCACCCACTCGGTGGTGAAGGCGCGCACGCGGCCGGGCAGCACGGTCCCCAGCCTGTTGGCGCACTTCTGCAGGAAGCGGTCGGACACGTAGCTGACCCGTTCGACGTCCGCTCCCAGGCGGCGCGTCAGCTCCGCGCGGTTGCGTTCATGCACGATCATCCACACGTCCACGCCCAGTTGGCGCAGCCAGCGGAACCAGTGCAGCGGCAGCACCGCCTCGCCACAGAAGTCCGCCGAGGCGTTCTCCGCGACGATAAGGATGCACAGGTCATGCTCGGATTTGCTGACGTCAGCCACGGTCATGAGGTCGGAGTTCCAGGAACGCCGCTCGTCGATTCGCAGCACTCTACAGGGTCTCGAAGAAGAACCGCCGGCTGTCGGTGCCAGCCTGGGCATAGCTCCGCAGCCATTCGAGGCGCTGCTCACCCCAGTTCGGCCGCGTTCGCCGGAGCCGGTCGAGCGCGCTATGGTGGCGGGGCGGGGCGGCAGCGAACCTGGTCAACCGCTGGGCCAGACCCGCGAGGTAGGCCAGTGTCAGCGCCGCTTCGGCGCGGTCGAATTCGACGAGGTAGCCCTTGCAGAAGCTCTGCCAGAACTCGGTCGCCCGCTGGCGCGCCACCGCGCCGGCAGTGCCGTAGCGTTCCATCCGGATGCGGAAGGCGACCGCGTCGCGCTCGACCGCGTCCCAGCCGAAGCCTTCGAAATCCAGCGCGTAGAGCTTGCCATCAGGGCCGATCTGAAAGTTCTGCGGTGCCAGATCACCGCGTGCCGGGCGATACTCGCCGTTGGTGCAGTTCTGCCGAATGGCGTCCAGTGCGGATTCGCGGGTGGTTCGAACACGGTCCGCGTCCCGCTCCGTGACCGCCCCGACGAGCATCTCGGCCAAGTCGCGCATCGTCTGCCGCCACGGCTCGAGCTGACCGGGCTCGGCTTCGACCGGCGCGCCCCGGAAACACCGCAGCCATCGCCCCATCCGAAACGCCGTCTCCGCCGCTTGGCGCATTCCACGGCCGCTGCGACTCGCCACGGCGCTGTCGAACAGGCCGAGGGCCGACGTGCCCGGACAGTACTCCGTCACCAGGAACTTCGGGTCCCGTCCGAGGCCCACCGGCTGGATCGCTCCGAACTCGTCCTGATCCGACAGGCGCTCGTACGCGCAGTTGAACCCCTCGTATTCGTTGGCCGGACACCAATCCTCCTGCGCCTTGTCATCGCTCGGAAACTTGACCACATAACCCGCACCGAGGTCCGGTCTCGCGACGACATGCACCAACACGCTCTTGCCCACGTGAATCAACCGTTGACACCGCAGCGCCCCGGTCGCCACGCCCGCAGCCGCGGCACACGCGTCCAACGCCTCCCTGGGCGCAGCACGCCACCACCGCGTCCGCTGCGTCCTGCACAAGACCACCTGCTTCACGTTGGAGAGCTTCACGTCCATTGGCACGGGAATGTCACCCGGGTATGGGCAGGCTCCGCCCCCGTCGACTGCGCGCCGCCGGCGCGCAGTCCACTGGCCAAGTCGCCCTGCCGCCGCGCCGTCGCCTCCGACGACGCGGACAGCCTCCTGGCAGACGGTCCCCCCACCTGGTCCGTCCGCCGCGATCCGTTCCTACCTATCGAACGGATCGAACCGTCGCTGCACCCCGATCACCCAGGAACACGCGAGCACAGCCGCGGCAGCGCCGCACGGCCCCACTCCAACCTCCGCGCCGGACCCGCTCCACGGGCATGCGGCCGGATCGCCTCCGCCCGCACCCCACGGGCGCGCACCTCACACGTGCGAGCTCGAGTGACCTGGCAAGCTTTTCGCGCCTCGGGTGAACCCTTCTCCTCCTTGCGAAAGGGCCTCTCCTCCTTGTCGACCACCACGGAGTCCCTGCGGGTCCGTCGACGCAGCCATCGCTCGCGCCGTGGCCGACGAGCATGCCGCCTTCCTCCTATGGGCGATGCCCCCGGCCATTTCCCCGGGCCTGTCCCCAGCCCGGGTTACGAACGATTACGATAACACGTGTTCACCACGATACAAGGGGCCTGGCGGAAAAATCCGGTCAGCGAGACGCCGTCATTCTTCTGGCCGGCCGGCTGCCCGACTCAGCGTTGCCGCCGGCGCCCCCCACCCCGCGCTCCCGGAGCGCCCGCTCGCCTCCGACGGTGGCTGGCAGGACGCGACCAGGCGGAGGCTCGGAGTTCGGCGGGAGGTTTGCGACACCAGCGTCACCGCCCGCCAGCGCCGGGCGGACATGACCTGCCGGAGGTTGCCCCTGCCGGGAGGGCGGTTTCAGGGGGCGGGTTTGGATCGACGCGGGTGGGCCTTCAATTGCGATGTGGCGTGCGGCTCGGCGGCGGGCGGGTCCGAGAAGCCGGCGGGGGCCGGGCCCGGCATCAGGTGCGCCAGGGGCGCGTCCATGGCCGGCTCCGGCTGGCGGGACGTGTCCCGGGGTGAGGGCGGAGGCGGGCCGGGCAGTTGCACGGGCGGCTCGTCGCCTTCGTCGGCCGAAGGCTGCACCTTGGCGGCGGCGCGCTGCCGGGCATCAAACAGGGCCACGGCGCGGTGCAGCTCGCGCGAGAGGCCGATCAGGTCGTGCTGATGCCGCGAAACCTCCTGGGCCGTGGTCGCGGCCCGGGCAAGGCTCGCGGCGTTTTCGACCTGCTCGTGCAGCCGCTGGATCTGCGCCCGCAGCACCGCGTCGACCGGGTCGGCATCCGGATCAGGGGAGGGTAAACCGGCGGATGATCTCGAGGCCATGTCGCTGCTCCGACCGATCGGGGTGTGGGCCCATTGTGAGCGGGCCGGTGTGAGCGGGCGGCGGTGCATCGGCAACCAGCGCCCCGGGGCTGAACTGCCTGGACCGCCTGGCCGGCGATCGGCAAGCGCGGTTTCTCGCAAGCCTTGCAACGTCCAGGCGCGCCTGGACGCGCCTGGACGGGTGGGCCACGGGGTTCATGTCCCTGCGTCGGCGGGTGACCCGTCGTCCGCCGCGACGGCCAGTTCCGCGGGTAACAGGCCCAGGCCCTCGCGGCGCAGGGCGATGCGCGTATAGTAGCGCGGGCGCCGCCCGTCGGGCAGGCCCGGGTGGCGGTAGTCGCTGACACCGTAGCCGCGCAGGCGCTGTCCAAAGCCGGCGCGCGACAGGGGCCGCATGCCCGGCCCCAGCTTCCGGCAGAACACGCGGTACGCCTCGTAGAGCACGTCCCGTCGCACCATCTTGACGCCTGCCGTCAAGCCCACGTGGCAGCATTCATCCAGGAACTGCGCCAGCGGATCGGTGCCTGACCAGTGGGCGGCGGCGTAGCGCTCGCAGTGCTCGCAGCGTGTCGGCCCATCGTCGCCTGCGTCGTCGGCGGCCGCTTCCATCACCCAGTTCAATACGCCCGGGAGTTCTTCTGCGATGATCCGCTCGGCCAGCCGCTCGTCGCGCTGCTGCGCCCGCACCACGCGGAAGAAGGGCACCACCACCGTCCGCCGCCACCAGCGGCCGTCGGCGACGCTGAGCTCCGGCAGCTCGTTGCATGTGACGACGGGCAGGGCCAGGGGCTGGACCTGTCGCATCGGGTCCGACCCCGCGGTCAAGTGCAACGGCTGGCCGTCGATCCACTGCAGCAATCGCGAGCGGTTGAGCCTGGCCAGCGGCCCGAAGCCGTCGGCGAAGTTGACGCGCCGGCTCGCCAGCAGCGGCAGGGCGCGGGCGTCATCGAGCGCCGAAAGCGACAGCGTCGCCACGTTGCTCGCGCCCAGCAACGCCTGCCAGACGCGGGTGACCACGCCCTTGCCGTTGGCGCCGTCGGCGGTGCCCGCCATGATCAACATGCGCCCGGACCGGGGCCGACCCGCCAGCGACTCGAACATGAACTGCCGCAACAGTTGCTGGCGGTGATCGGCGACGATGATCGGCCCGCCGGTAACCGGCGCGGGCGGCTCAGGCTCAAAGCTCACCGGCGCCGGCGGCCGGCACCACTCGGGCCAGTGCTCCTCGCGCGGAGGGAGCATTTCGTCGAGGAACTGCCGCCACCGCGGGCACCTGGCCTGCGGGTCGTAGACGAAGGGCATGGTGACGGTGGTGAAACAGCGGCTGGTAAGCGGGTGCAGCGTCGCGGGGTCGTCGAGGTCGAGCACGCCGTCGTCGAAGGCGATGAACCGGCCGGAGCTCGGCGCGGTGCCGGGGCCGGCGTCCAACGGCACGAGCGTGTCCGGCGCGGGCCGGAGGCACGCCGCGCCGAGGTGCATCGTAACCTGCTCGACGAAGCGCGGCGTCAGGCGGCGGTCGGGGACGCAACCCGCCAGATGGCGCACCAGCGCGGCGCGGAGCTGGTCTTGCGGGATCGCCGCCCAGTGCCGGCCCGTCCACACGAACCATCGCTTCTGGTCGAGCCACAGCACCGGCTCGTCATCGGCCAGATCCAGGCGATGACGCTGTCGGGCCAGCCAGTCGGCGGCGGCCTCGGCGGCGGTCAGCGGCTGCTCCTGTTCCATCAACGCTGCTCCAACCGGAAGCGGGCGATGCCACGAAAACGCGGCTACTCTTTACAGTCGGCTGTCCGGGCCCCGGCGGCCAGCAAAGGCCCCGGCCGGCGCTGGTGGACGACCCGGTGGCGGCGGGCATAACATGTCCTGTCATTCCGGCATGGACGCCGCGGGCGAGGAGGGACAGGCATGGAGGCCTCGAAATGGAAGACCTTCCCTGGCTGCTGGCGGGCGGCAACCCGCTGCGGCCGCTGAACTGGCGATACCGGCGAGCGATGGAGTTGGCGCCTGACGCCGGCCCCAATCGGCGGGCGGAACCGACCGACGACTGGGCGACGATCGGGCTGCGCCGCTACCTGGCCCGGCGGCGGGCGGCCAGCGAGGCCACGAGGCGGTCGGCGAGCCGCCTGTACCCGGCCATCCATGTCGCGTTCGAGATCCACCGCGCCCACCGCAGCGCGGAGAACGACGCCGGCATGCGTCTTGAGGCCCGGCTGCTCGCGGGCCAGCGGGATCCGTCGATCGCCCGGCAGCTCGACACGAGCGCGGAGGTCGTGGCCTGGTATTCCATGTTGTTCTACGACGTCCGGCCGCTGCTGCGGGCCGCGGGCCGGTATCCGCCGCGATCCGAGAGCCTCGTCGAGCGGTCGCTCGCGTGGGGGAACGCGGTGGGACGGCCGCCGCGGTCGCCGGCCGCCGTGGATCGCATCCGCCTGGCCGCGCTCGACCCGCCGCTGCGCGAGTTGGAGATGATGGAAGAGCGCGCGGCGTTCAAGGCCGCGGCACGCCATGGCCCGCGTTTCACGCGTGCCTGGCGCGAAGTAGCAATGAAGCATTTCGCCTTCTACGGCGGCGTCCACGGGCTCGAGGCGGTGCTCGACAACTTCGGCGCGACGGCTCCGCCGGGCTCGGCGGCGGATGTCGGGGCGTGGTTGAACGGGGTTTTCGACAATTCGGTTCGCACCCAGGCCCTGCAGCGCGCGGTAATGGGCGGCAGCCAGGGGCTGACGATGCGCGACCTGCTCGGCGCGCTGACCAAGCTCCGCGCGACGGCGGCCGAAGAGCAGGACAATGAACTCAAGGCGGTCGTCCAGAAGCATATTGCGCGGGTGGCAGAGGCCTGTGGCGTCGGCCCGGATCCGTCGGGTTCGTCGGCGCTGTGGCGGATCGACCACTCGGCCGTCGAGGCTCCCCTTCACGACTTGGTCCGCGCCGCCAATGGCGAGATGTCCGAGGAGGAGATCCGCGCGTACGAGCGGGTGCGAATGCCGCCGCCGCGTAACCACAGCGACGTGGGCCCCGGCGCGGCTGGGTTGATCGAGGATGACGACGACGACGACGCCGCCGCGTTGCTCGCCGGCGATCCTTGAAAGGGGAATGCTGTTGACGCATCCGCAACGCCGCGATCGACAGCCCGGCCCGCGCGGCTGGTCCCCGCCAACAGCCCGGAGCCGTCCATGACGCGTCATACCCGCCGCGGACGCGACCGTGCCACTGCGCCTTCGCCCTGCGCCGTAAATGGGTTTCCAATGGGGTGTTACGAATTGGCGCCGCAGAAGATGGGCCAGACAGACGGCTTGGACGACGCGTTGTGCTGGTTGATGCACCCGTCAACGGCGCCAACCAGATCATCCACGTTGTAGAAGCCGCCCCGCTTGAGCGCTTTCCCGGTCAGGACGGGCGTTAACAGCCGGGCATCGAGCATCCCCCGGTTAACGCCCGTCCTGAGCGAGTCCGCGAGTGAAGGGCGGGATTTCTTCAGGGGGATCAGGATCAGGAACCAGGATTAGGATTAGGAGCAGGAGCAGGCGCCGCATCACAATCAATGTGCATCACCATGCATCGGTGGTTCCTTCCCGTCTCACCTCCCCTCTTCTCTGTGCTCTCTGTGCCTCTGTGGTTATTCACTCCACCGTCACGCTCTTGGCGAGGTTGCGTGGCTTGTCCACGTCCCGGCCGCGGAGCACCGCGCCGTGGTACGCCAGCAGTTGCAGCGGAATCACCGTCAGCAGCGGCTGCAAGGGCTCGGGCACGTCGGGGACGCGGAAGACGAAGTCCGTGTATTGGTTGATCTGCTCGTCGCCCTCGGTCGCCACCGCCAGCACGCGTCCGCCGCGGGCGCGGACCTCCTCGATGTTCGAGAGCACCTTGTCGTACTGCGAGCCGCGCGTCGCGATGAACACCACCGGCATGCCGTCGTCGATCAGCGCGATGGGCCCATGCTTCATTTCCGCGGCCGGCATCCCCTCGGCGTGGATGTAGCTGATCTCCTTGAGCTTCAGCGCCCCTTCCAGGGCCACGGGGTAGTTGTAGCCACGCCCCAGGAACAGCCAGTTGTCGCGCTCGACCACCTGGGCGACGCAATCGCCAATGTACTGCGACTGCTGCACGAGCTTCTCCACGTGATCGGGCAGCGCCTCGAGCGCGTCGATGTAGCGCTCGATCGTCTCGGCCGCCAGCCAGCGCCGCCGGCCGACGTACAGCGCCAGGAGCGTCAGCACCGCCACCTGCCCCACGAACGCCTTGGTCGACGCCACGCCCACCTCCGGCCCGACGCGCAGATACACCCCCGCATCCGTCTCGCGGGCGATCGTCGAGCCCACGGCATTGACCACGCCCAGCGCGAGCGCCCCGCGCTCGCGCGTCTCGCGCAGGGCGGCGAGCGTGTCGGCCGTCTCGCCGCTCTGGCTGATGGGCACGATGACGGTGCCGTCCTCGATGATCGGGTTGCGGTAGCGCAGCTCCGACGCGTACTCGCAGCGCGCCGGGACGCGGGCGAGATCCTCGAAGAGGTACTCGCCGATGAGCCCGGCGTGATAGGCCGTGCCCTGCCCGGTGAGGATGAAGCGCTTGGCGCGGACGAGCTCGCGTTTGAAGCTCGCCACCCCGCCGAGCACGATGCGCCCGTCGCGCTTGTCGAGCCGGCCGCGGAAGCAGGTGCGCAGCGACTCGGGCTGCTCGCAGATCTCCTTGAGCATGAAGTGGTCGTAGCCGCCGAGCTCGATCTGCTGAAGGTCCATCTCCAGCTCATACACCTGTTGGGTCACCGGCTGGTTGTCGATGGTGGTGGTGCGGAACTGCTCCGCCCAGGGCCCGTCGCCGGTGCCGAGGCGATCCACCGGCCCGGCGCAGAGGCGGGCGACCTGGTAGTCGTCGAGCGTGATGACCTGCGTCGTGTGGCTGATGATCGCCGCCGCGTCCGACGCCACGACGTAGCTGCCCTCGGCGATGCCGATGATCAGCGGGCTGCCCTTGCGGGCGCACACGAGCGTGTGCGGCTCATTGGCGCAGATCGCCGCGATGGCGTAGGCCCCGGTCACCTCGCGCATCGCCGCCTGCACCGCCTTCTCCAGGTCGCCGTCGTACAGCTCGGCGATGAGCTTGGCGAGCACCTCCGTGTCCGTCTCCGAGGTAAAGGCGTGGCCCTTGCCTTGCAGGTACTTGCGCAGCGCGGCGTAGTTCTCGATGATGCCGTTGTGCACGACGGCCACGGCGTGGCCCTGGCGCGTGGTGCCCGTGTGCGGGTGGGCGTTGGCCTCGCTCGGCTCGCCGTGGGTCGCCCAGCGGGTGTGGGCGATGCCCAGCGTCGCGGTGTCGAACGGCCCGTCCGCGGCCGCGACCGCCTCCTCGAGCACACTCACCCGCCCCACGGACTTGCACGTGCTGATCGCCGCCGCCTCGGGCGATCGGCTGTCGATCACCGCGATCCCCGCGGAGTCGTAGCCCCGGTACTCCAGCCGCTTGAGACCCTCGATCAACAAAGGCCCGGCCGTCTTGTTCCCAACGTACGCAACAATGCCACACATGCCCGGGCCTCCGTGGGTGTCTCACCAAGCGGCGCGAAACGGCCGCACCTCCCTCGGCCGCCTCCGTCTGATCAACATCGGTACGATCCGCGTGCCAGAAAAGGTCTTGCCGCAGCCGATCCCACCCCGCCCACAGCCGTTGACGGCCGTCCGGAGTGAATCTGCGCGTGACCGGGGCGAAGGGCGGGATTTCTTTCCGCCGAGATTCCCCACGAATCTCCCGGCCAGCCCGGTGCTGACCGTCTCGAACAGCAGTCTACTGCCGCGTGGCTCGTGTTCCAACCCACCATCGCCCGATCGCCCGAGTGGATATAGCCTGACCAGGTGCTGATCGAGCTGATGTAAGAGCGGCGCTCAACGCTCCGGCCATGGCCGGGCACATCGCGCTCGGCCTCGACCACCGCGACGCTGCGCAGGCCCGGCCAGTCGCCGGCCTGCTTGAGCCAGTCGAGCTGGTCGGTGCACCAGACGGGTCGCGACTCGATGCGCCCGTGGCCGGCATCGACCTGCGGTTGCTGGGCGTCGTGGGCCACGCCCTGGAACTGGTTGCGGATCATGTCATCGAGCTCGACCTGCACGGCCCGATGCAGCGAAGGCTGATTCTCCTTGACGCACAGCAGGTACTGGCCGTCCTGGTCGATGATCTGCCTGGCGATGGACTTCTGGCAGCCGATGGCGTCGATGCTCACCGTCGCGCCGCGCAGGCTCAGCAGGTCGAGCAGCGTGGTAATGGCCGCCAGTTCCCGGCCTTTGCCTTCGGTCTTGAGTTGGGCGAGGGCCTGGCCGTTGTGCTCGACGAACGCGCTGACCATGTGGGCCATGCCCGCCTTGTCCCAGGAGCGTTCAAAGGATCGGCGGATGCTTTTGCCATCGATGGCCACGAGCTTGCCCTGGGACAGCTCGGCCACGGCGTTGATCCACTTCATGAAGCAGCGTTCGAAGGCTTCGGGGTCCAGGCGGCTGAGCACGCGGCGGACGGTGTCGGCCGAGGGCACGCCGTGAGGCAGGTCCATGAAGCCGGCCAGCCACGCGAGCTTGGCTTTGGCGAAGGCTTCGAAGTCGTCCCAGCCAAAGGCGGCGACGGCGAGCAGTTGGAGCTGCGCCTCGTTGGGCATGGGCCGGCCGATGATCAGCCCGGCCTCGTAGCCGGCGAAGGCATTGAGCCCGCGCAGGGCGCCGTAGTGGATGACCGTGGCGTCGCCATGCTCGCGCTGGAGCAGGTCAGCGAGCTGCTGCTCGTCCTGCTTGAACGTCACGCACAGCAGCCGTTGCCCGATGTGCTTGCGGGCGACCTCGGTGGCGAGCCTGACCGTCCAGCTCCGTTCGCTGGCCAGATCCTTGCGGTTGCCGGCACGGCTGCCAATTCTGTCCATGACCTGGTAGATGGTGGCCCGCTGCTCGACCGGCGGCGTGTCGATGCGCTCGACCGGCCGGCCGAGGATGCCCTCGACGACCGTCGGCTCGGCGGTGGCGTCGAGCATCAGGACCTGCCGGTTGGGCGGGATCGGCGCGTGGCGGGTCCAGCGGCAGGCGCCGGTGGACACGTGCACCGCCCGCGGCTCAAGCAGCAGCTCGCCCAGGTCGGCGAGCATGTTGGGCAACGCGGTGCGCTGCCGTGCGGCGGCGTAGGCGCTGCGGACCAGCAGCCAGAACACGTCGCGGTTCTCCAGCATCGGGCGGTCGCGGCCGGCGTCGATCTGATCGAAGATCAGCTCCGAGGCCAGCCACGTGCCGCGGCCGGCGGTGGCGCAGGCGCGGAGCACGTCCTCGGCGGCGCGCCGGAAGATGTCGACCAGCGTGCGGGGGGTGTCGGCATCCTCGGGATCATGGCCAACGGCCTGCTCGATCGGCTGCAGAAGAACTGCGGTCATCTGGCGATGGTCGAGGGCAACCATGCGTATCGCCTCGACCGCTGGGCGGCGGCGACGGCCGAGGGACGCGGGGCGTACTCGCTGCTGGCGCCGCGGATCCAGCTCACCCGGGGGGCGGCGATGCCGGTACGTGCCCTACGGCGCCGCCGACGGGCGCTATCCGCACTACCAGGTCAACAGCCGGATCATCGCCGTGCACGGCTGGTCGTACGCCAAGCAGGCGACGCGCAACCATCTGCAGATCAGCCAGGGCAAGAGCGTCATCCACGGTCACACGCACCGCGCCGACGTGCACATCAGTCAGAACATCTGGTCGCCCGGGCAGGTCATCCAGGCCCGCAGCGCCGGCTGTCTGTGCAAGCCGATCCCGCTCTACGGCACCGGACGGCCGGTCGAGTGGGTCAACGCGTTCATCATCGGCAGCCTCGGCCGGCGCAGCGACACGCTCTACACCGTGCCGATCATGGACAACCGCTGCATCCTGCCGAATGGCACGGAGGTGGCGGCATGATGCAGCAGTTTTACTCCGGCGAACTCGGTCGGTTGTCCTTTGTGCCTAGACGCTTCCTCGCCTCATCACACAGGCGATCGAGTTCAGCACGTGTGGACGGATTGTCGAAGAGCACACGACCTCCGGGTACAACCTTCTCCAAGTCCAACGAGTCACCGTAATGGCCAGTCCGAGCAAGGCGACGAGCCTCGGCTATCGCCGCCCGCTCTTCGGCTCTGGTGTAACGATTCTTCATACCTGGTCTCCACATTGGGCTGCTTCCTACATTCTACATCATTGACACGTCCATGAATTTGCGCCCTTATCAGCATCAGGCCGTCGACGCGGTGTATCACCACCTGCGCACACGGGATGACAACCCGTGCGTGGTGATCCCCACCGCGGGCGGCAAGACGCCGGTCATGAGCACCATCTGTCGCGACGCCGTGCAGAAATGGGATGGGCGCGTGCTCGTCCTGGCCCACGTGAAGGAGCTGCTCGAGCAGACGGTGGAGAAGCTCCACAGCGTGGCGCCGGACATGGACGAGCTGGTCGGCGTCTACTCGGCCGGCCTGAAGCGCCGGGACACCCGGCACCCGATCATCGTGGCCGGGAACGGGTCAAGTTCGCCAAGGCGTTCAACATGTCACTGGTGCAGTTCGACGAGCAGTGGCGTGATTGGCAGATCGAGCGCACGCAGGGCGGGCCGGGTATCCCCATCATCAACCGCGCGCCCGCCGGCATCGTCATCGACTACGAGGAGTACGGTGTCGACTCCGGCCAGGGCTTCGAGTACGTCGATTGGGGCGACATCGAGGACAAGCTCGCCTTCGGCGTCATCGTGGTCGGCGATTCCATGGAGCCGGCGCTGCACGAGGGCGAGAAGGTGATCCTCAGCCCCATCGACGCCTACCGGCCTTCGGATCTCCTGCAGGACGGGAAGATCGTGTTCGTGCGATTCACGCCCGAGTTCAATCGCGGCGGATGTACGCTGGCGAGGTTCTATGCCGAGGAGGACGGGCAGCTTCGCCTGCACAAGGACAACCCGGACTACCGGCCGATCGTGTGCAGTCGGGAGGATGTGCAGTCGGTCGCGGTGGCGGTGGAGAGGCGGGCGACGTTGTAGATGAGGATTGCAGCGAGGCGCGGGTAACAGAATTCCGCATGTTCCGTGGACGCATTAGGACCATGTGTGGTGTGGCGCTGGGGGCGCCTGCGTCAAGGCGTGAGGCGGTGGCCGAGTTACCCGGCTTGACGAATCTTCAGCCCGCGGGCGAATGCCGCCAACTCCGCCATGCTGTGGCAGACATGCAGGTTGGTGGGCCGGGCCGCCCCGAGGCTGGGCACGGTACGCCCGCCGACAATGAGAGGCGTCTGGCGGGCGGCGAGGTGGTTGGCGAGGTCGTTGAGGGGTCTGGCGTCCGGTAGAGCGGTCTTCGTTGCGGAACATGACAGCCAGACCAGTTGGGCCTGCTGGTGGTCTGCCGCGGTTTTCATCGATGCGATGGGCGTGTCGGGCCCGAGGTTCATCGCCTCGAAGCCGGCGTCGGCAAGCACGCAGGCGGCCATGAGCGACGGGATGAGGTAGGGATCACCTGACGGGGCTCCGCCGACCGCGACAGGTGTGGGGGCGTGCGAGGACGGGGGCGAGGGCGGGGGTGCGGCGGGGTGCTCGCCAGCGTCGGGACGGATCAAGGTGCGCAGTTGATTGATCGCCTGCATGGCGATGTCGGTGGCGCGGTGCTCAAGGAAGACACCGGCCGGGTCGTGCTGCCAGATCTCTCCGACGCGATGCAATGCCTGGCGAAGCGGGCCATCGAAGATTGCGGCCACGTCAGTGCCATCGAGGTACCACTGCACGATCAGGCCGCGCACGAGCACGTCGCGGCCATCGCGCAGCGCGTCGAAGAGCAGATCGTTGCCCTGGCTCTGGTCATCGGCTGCGCCTGCACGTGAGCCGAGCTCCCTTGAGGCCGACAGGTCGGTCAGTCCCAGTAGTTCGGGGCGCACCAGTGGCAGTTGGCTCTGGCGGGCGAAGCGCACGGCTTCCTGGACCGTGATGCGACGGTGGCCACCCGGGGTCCGCTCAGCACGCAACCGGCCGGCGTCCACCCACCGCTTGAGCGAGGATTCGCTGACCCCGACGGCTTCGGCCAACTCCTTTGGCGACAGACTCTGCTTGATCACCTGGGCCTCCCTGATCGCTTGCATCGGCAGATTCCCGCCCGTCTCGAATCGGCCAGAAGGTTCGAAGACGATCATACTATACCCCGAGAATCGGCCAGATCAGGATGTTTCGATCGTTTTTCTCCTTTGCTTGGAGGGTCGATGAATGGTACGCAATAATTTCTTTTTATTTGTTAATGTATTAAATATAACTGTTTAAATAAACAATTGGACTTCGTGGGGGTCCGCCACCGCCCGTGACCGTTGACACCGCCCCTGGTCATGCTATTCTTGGTCGAACGTTTTGAACGTTTTATTCAGCCAAGGAGTCAAGCAGATGATCGCAGAGACCTTGCAGCAGCAGGCTCAGGCCAGCCCGACGTCGGCGGGAGACGGCGATTCACTGACACGGGGCGGAGGAGAGGATCAGGCCGCGGCGTTGCGCCTGGCGATGGCGGCCGCCGCGACCGACCTGCCGCGCATCGAGGCCGCGGTGCGTGAGATCCTGCTGGCGGTGGGCGAAGACCCGGACCGGCCGGGGCTGCGCGACACGCCGGCTCGCGTGGCGCGGGCGTACGCCGAGCTGTTCAGCGGCGTGGGGCGCAGCCCGGCCGTGCACCTGGGACGGGTGTTCGAGCAGAACACCGATGACGCGGTGATCGTGCGCGATATCGACTTCTTCAGCCTGTGCGAGCACCACCTGCTGCCGTTCTTCGGCCAGGTGCACGTGGCGTACCTGCCCGCCCAGGGTCAGGTCGTCGGGCTGTCCAAGCTCGCGCGGGCGGTCGAAACGTACGCGCTGCGGCCGCAGATGCAGGAGCGCTTCACCGAGCAGATCGCCGACGCCCTGAACGAGCATCTTCAAGCCCGGGGGGTGGCGGTGATCGTCGAGGGGGAGCACTTCTGCATGAAGATGCGGGGCGTGCGCCAGCGAAACGCGCGCATGGTCACCTCCTCGTTCCGCGGGCGCTTGGCTCAGGACATGAGTCTCAAGGCTGTAACGCTGTCGTTGATGGGACGCCCGGAGGCGGGGCACCGCCGGGCGCTTGAGTGCTGAGGGTCGAATTGAGTTCATCGCCTTCGGAGCGTTTCCGCAGGCGGGCATGGTCAACTTTGGCTGATGAAGATCAGCAGAAGGAGCAGATGATGAAGACGATCGATGTGATTGCGGCTGTGTTGCTGGTGGTCGGTGGGCTGAACTGGGGTCTGGTGGGCGTCGTGCAGTTCGACCTGGTGGCGACATTGTTTGGTGGCAGCGATGCGATTCTGGCGCGGGCCGTGTACAGCCTGGTCGGCGTCTCCGCGGTGTATCAGGCGGCGCAGTTCAAGGCCATCCAGCATCGCTGGGGCTTCAAGCCGGCTTTTTCATGAGTGTCAATGGCAAGGCGCCGGGCGTACCGGCGGAACAAGTAAGGCGTGATCATTCTTTCACCATCGTTCAAGGAGCTTTGAGATGAGTCGTAACGCGAGTATCTGTCGGCTTTGGAGTTGGAAGGCACCGCTGGTGGCGGTCGCGGGGCTGGTGCTGCTGGTGGCACCGGTCCTGTTGCTGGCCGGTCAGCACAACAGTCAGCGCGGACAGGGTGACCAGCGCCGGCAGAAGGACATCGTTGACACAGCGGCGGCGAATGAGTCGTTCTCGATCCTGGTTGCGGCGATCGAGGCGGCGGAACTGGTCGACGCGCTCAAGGGCAAGGGACCGTTCACGGTCTTTGCTCCCACCAACGAGGCTTTCGAAGCGTTGCCCGAGGGGACGCTGGAAAGCCTGCTCGAGCCGGAGAACAAGGAGGCGCTCCAGTCGATCCTGACTTACCACGTGGTCGCCGGGCGTTACCCGAGTCCGCGGCTGATCAACACCCAGCCCACGCTGACAACGCTTCAGGGCGGCGAGCTGAAGGTCAGCGTTGAGGACGGCACGGTGACGGTCGGGACCGCTACGGTCACGGCCACGGATGTCCGAGCGACCAACGGCGTGATCCATGTAATCGACTCGGTGCTACTGCCGCCGGCAGGCGAAGAGTGAGCCGCTCTGACCATCACATGAGGTTGGCGCAGGCCCTGCCCCCGGGCCTGCCCAGCCCTCGCGCCCGTCGCCGCTTGGCGACGGGCGTTTTTCGTGATCGGACCCGTGCGGCATACCATCCTGGACATCGCACCAGACAATGAAGGCAAGGAAGGTGAGCTGAACATGAACCAGGTCCAGCAGGTCCCCGGGCATTCGCAGTCGGGATCCGACTCACGCGCTCGCGGGACGGTGCTGCTCACCGGCGCCACGGGTTACATCGGGGGCCGGCTCGGGCCGCGGCTGCTCAAGGCGGGCTACCGCCTGCGCTGCGTCGTGCGCGCGAAGCGGAAGCTCGAGGGCCGCGCCTGGGTAAGCGATACCCGTGTGGAAATCATGGAGCTGAGCCTGGACGACGTGGATCGGCTCAGTGAGGCGATGCAGGGCTGTTGCGCGGCCTACTACCTCGTCCACTCGATGCAGGCGACCGGGCACGGCTACGCCGAGCAGGATCGCCGGCTGGCGAGCGCCTTCGCCGAGGCGGCGAGCCGCGCTGCCCTGGGGCGGATCATCTACGTGGGCGGGCTGGGCGAGCTCGGCGATCGGCTCAGCGAGCACCTGAGCTCGCGCCGGGAGGTCGAGCGCGTGCTCGCGGCCGGCGGAACACCCGTGACCGTCCTGCGGGCGGCGATGATCATCGGCTCGGGTTCGGCGTCGTTCGAGATTCTGCGCTACCTGGTCGAGCGCCTGCCGATCATGATCACGCCGCGCTGGGTCGACACACAGGTGCAGCCGATTGCGGTCCGGAATGTGCTGCACGACCTGGTGACGTGTCTCGATGCGCCCGAGACGATCGGGCAGACGCTGGACGTCGGCGGCCCGGACGTGCTGAGCTACCGCGAGTTGATGCAGATCGCCGCCAAGGCCATGGGGCTGCGGCGGCGGTGGATTATTCCGGTGCCGGTGCTTACGCCGCGGCTGAGCGCGTTGTGGATTCACCTGGTGACCCCGGTGCCGTACCGGATGGCCCGGCCGTTGGGCGAGGGGCTTCGCAACCGCGTGGTCTGCCGCGATGATCGCGCGCAGCAGTTGATGCCGCAGCGGCTGTTGAGCGTTGCCGAGGCCATCGACGAAGCGCTCGGCCGGCACGAGCAGGGCGAGGTTGAGACGGCCTGGAGCGATGCGGGCGCGCTGCCGGGCGACGCGGCGTGGGCGGGCGGCACCGAGTTCGTCGATCAGCGTCGCGTGCAGGTGGAGGCGTGCGCGGAGGCGGTGTTCGAGGCCGTCTGCCGCGTCGGCGGCGCCCATGGCTGGTATGGGGCGAACGGTCTGTGGCGGCTGCGCGGCGCGATGGATCGGCTGGTCGGCGGCCCGGGCCTGCGACGCGGCCGGCGGCATCCGCAGGAGATCGGCGTCGGCGATGCGCTCGATTTCTGGCGCGTCACCGAGGTCAGCCGCCCCATGCACCTGGCCCTGCACGCGGAGATGAAGTTGCCCGGGCGAGCGACGTTGACGTTTGACATCGAGCCGGGCGGGGACAGGCGCTGCACGCTGGTGCAGACGGCCAGGTTTCGGCCGCGCGGCCTCGCGGGGCTGGCGTACTGGTACGCCGTGCGCCCGCTGCACGGGCTCGTGTTTCGGGGCATGCTCCAGGGCATCCGTGAGGCTGCACACAAGCAAATGCGCGTGATCAAAAAGGCGACCGACGCCGGCGAGGCGCAACGGCCGGGCCCGGATCTGTCCTGAGCGCCTTAACACCGGAGCGCGGGTTGGTGCTCATCGAGGAGCACCAGGAGCGTGCCGGCCAACTCGACCAGGCCCAGCACCGCCCGCACGTCATGCTCTCCGGGGGCCTCGCCCTCGATCTCGATCGCCAGCGCTCCCCGCGATGCCGGGGGATGCCCCCCATGCGCGGCAGAGCAAGATTTTTGTTGCCGTCGCAGCCCGGCCGCACTACATTCGAAGTGATCGCGGCAAGCTCGGCATGTGTCTTCTGTCAAGGAACCCGAACCTTTACGAAGTTAGTGAACCCGAAGTCTTACGAGTTGGGGTTCATGAATCGGTAC
>SLDI01000593.1:0-7066 GCA_007125385.1 Phycisphaeraceae bacterium
CGGGTGAACGACATGAGATTCCGTGGAAACGCCTCGCCCATACGTGCCAGAGTAGCCCCAACATGCACTAGAGTAAAGTGCATAACCAGATTCCTTCTATATACTGGTCTTCATGGTCGATGCAATGCATATGAAGGCGCCGAATCCCCAGGGGACCATGCTCTGGCGCTGGCTGAACCAGGCCTCCGAGGCATGGGTGGAAGTGAACCTGACGGACCTGACGGCTGCGGAGGGCGCGGCCGTCGGGGGGTTGGTGCGCAGCGGGCAGTTCCAACTCCGTCAGCAGGTCGACGCGCGCGGCGGTCCGGGTGAGCCGCATGTCCGCGCCACCTGCGTTGTCACCGGCGACTTCAAGCAGGCTCTGCTGCGCGCTTTGCGCGCAGCGGTGCCAGAGTTCAGTGACCGGCTGGTCGTATACCCCGCTCCGACCGCCGAGTACCGGCTCAGCGGTGCCGGCGTGGCGACGCAGGCCGAGATCCGTCAGTTCGGTGGCGGAGCCTTCGAGGAGGATTTTCTGGCAAAGAGCCTCGGCTTCGCCATCCCCGGCGTCGTCCAGATTACCGACCTCCCGTACCTCCCCCCGGAAACCCCGAAAGCCCCGGAACCCCCGAAAGCGACCGCGGAGCCGTCGGCGGTGGAGCCGTCCGAGCCCGACAGCCCGGCCAAAGCGGCCGCCCGCCGAACATTCGCCTGGCCGGTCCCCAAGACGGAGGGGCACGTTGCCGCCTATCACGCGGCGCGGAAGGCGCAGTACCTGAGCCTCGGCCGGGACGTGCTCGACGACAGGACCGGGGCGCAGGAGCAGTTCAAGACGGTCTTCGGACCCACCGCGATCGCCCGGGCACTGACAGAAAAGCTTGGCACGAACGTCCACCGCGCCTGCCGCGCTCAGGACGTGCACAAGACGCACACCTATAGGAACCTGATCCAACCGCTGATCCGACAGCCGCCGCGCAAGCCCGTGGATTGGGACGAGATGATTGCCGGTCGCGTCGGCGAGGACCTGCCCGAGATCCTCGAGGAGATCCCGTTCGAGGATGAACAGGCGTGAGTCGCGCCCCCTACGAATCCTGCGTCCGCCAGAGCGAATTCAACCCCAAACAGCTTCTGGCGACGGAGTTCTGCTCGCAGTGGTGGATAACGGCCAGCCATGTGCGTCGGCGCGACAGCCACGGCCGGGTGCTGGTGTGCCGCAAGGCGGGGGCGTATCCGCTCGGCGACATGGTCCACTGCCTCGATTGCGGCAAGTGGGCACCGGGCGCCACACACGAGGCGCGGTGCGTCGATTGCCAGGTCGAGTTCGATCGCGTCACATTCATCGGGCGGACGAGGCGCTGGCCGAGGCCCGACCGCCTGGAGTTCTGGCAGCGGTACTGGTCGCGGTCGGAAACGGTCGAGCAGTGGATGCTCAGGCGCATGCCCCGTCCGACCGCTCGCATGGAGGCCGATTCGAGCCTTGCGGGTGATCAGGGCGACGGGGATTCGTCGATCGATGAGGCGGATGTGTTGGGCGGTTCCCTGGAACGGGACCAGACCTGGGGTAACACGCCGAGCGCTCATGAACTGTTCAAGCAACTGCGCGAGCGGTTCCTCGAAGTGGTCAGGACGAAGGATGGGAAGAAGAAAAAGCGGATCAAGCGACGCGGCGCTGGGTGCCAGAAGGCGCTGCTTTCTGAGAACGATCATGGGCTGTTGCACGAGATTGCCTATTACCGCAGGACGGGCAGGATCGTGCCATCGGCGCGGCGGGTGAGCGATCCTTTCGACAAATCGGAGAAGCCTCTGCGTATGCCGGGCCAAGCCTGCGGGCTGTAACGCAAGCCAGCGAGAGCGCAGTGGCGAACTGAAAAGGTTGCCGCCGAGCGGCGTACTCAGCGGCAACGGTAGAGGCCGCGCCGTAGGCGCGGAACCCGGAGCGTCATGGCTACTGCCCCTGACGAAAATCCAGCTTCAATGAGGCCTCGCCGTCCAGGCGAGGAAGGAAAAGGCCGGTCTTTGGCTGGCTTGACCGGCGACGAATGGAGCGATCGTGTTGCACCATGACGGCACCAATGTAAGAACCCTGGGGGTAGCTGTCAAGTTATGGATTTTTGTAAAGGGAAGTCTGAAGGGGTTGTGTTACATGTAAGTCCACGATACATTCTGCCGCATGAGCCTCGACAGCGCCGATATCCGCTGGCTGCAATTCCGGCCGTGGCTCCGAGCGGCATGTGTGCTTTGTGCCCTCCTGTGTCTGCTGATGGCGGCCGGCATGGGGACGTGGGGCTTGATTACAGGCGGGTTCTGGCACGCGCTGGCGGGGACTGCCGTGCCGGCGCTCCCCGGGTTGGCGCTGCTCCGCCTCGCCGCGATATGGCTCTCCACGCCGGCGGAGCGCCGGGCGCTGCGGCGGCCGCGGAGACACGGGCCATGATTTTTCGAATCTCCGACACAATGCTGTCAGTACGCCGGGGTATGCTGCGGGTCACGCTTGGGAACGTCCCCGCCGGGGCGTTCGGGGAGCAGCCATCACCGCCTCGCACGTCAGCGTTTGGGCATGAAAAGGGAACTCGCCTGTCCAAGCGATGGAGCAAAACGGCCCCAGCTCAATGTCTACACCGGGACCCTCACATAAGGAAACCTATCCATGAGCCAGACCGCGACGACGACGGAAGCGTTGACCTATGAATTGCTGAGGGAGGCGGTTGCGGGCGCAGCGGCGCTGCGCGCTCGAACGCGCCTACAGCCGGCGGGCGGACCGGGGACGAAGGTGTTTCCGCCGACATACGCGGGGGCCGTGTACGCGGTGGAGCAGCGCCGGCTGCCTGGTCGGGACGAGCCGGTGACGTGCGTGCTGCTGGATTCGGTCCAGTCGCAGGCCAACCGGATGGAGGCGGCGTTGCAGGACGCGGTCGACGGCGTGCTTGGCGAGGAACTCAGCGTGCGGATTCCGGTGATCGAGGTGGACTTCAGCGATTACGGACCCGACAGTAATGCCGATGAGAAGTTGCGGCTGATCGACAGCATCGAGCGAGTGACGAGCCTACAAGCGCCGCACCGGGTGGCCGATGCGATCCTGCGCGACAGCGTATACAGGCACAACGGCCAGGTGCAGCCGTTCCGCAAATCCAAGATCGGCGAGGTGATTGACCGGGCGCACCTCCGCAACGCGACGCCGCTGTACGAGTTGTGCCCGACGGCGCTGGTGTTCGGCATGTGGGACTCAACCGGGCCCAAGGGTGGACTCGGGGTGAAGTTTGAGCGGGCGATGACGTCGGAGATCGTGGGGGTTGATGCGTCACTGGGGACCAAGACGAGCAGCCGAATTGATCCGTTGGGGATCGCGTTGAACGCTGGCCCGATCTACCTCGCTGCGGACGGCGACGGCATCGAGTGGACGACCGATCCTGAAGCTGCGGAGAAGGACAAGAAGGGCAACCCGGTCCTTTTCAATCGGGGCGGCGCGGCCGGAAAACCTGGCAACCCGTCCAAAGCCAACCACGGCAACATTACGCCGTCACTGTCGGATGTTGATCGCGAGTCAAAGGAGTATCTCGCGGGCGGTGTGACGATCGAGTACGCGGAGCAGACGACATTGCTGTCGCTGGCAGCATTACGGCGGCTGCGGTTTCCGCCGGAAGGTAAGTCGTGGCAGGCGAGCAAGCAGCAGCGCGAGCGCGATCGGGCGGCACAGACGGTGTTGGCGGCGCTGGCGCTGTGCGCGGCTGAGCTGGCGGCAGCGGACATGGACCTGCGATCGCGTTGCCTGCTCTGGCCAGAGCAGTCGCGGCAGTGGGAGTTGCTGGATAAGCCGGGAGAGGAGCCGGCCCGGCATACGCTGGGTGCGGAGGCCGCGGTGGCTTTGCTGCGCGAAGCGGTGGAGGCGGCGAGGAAGGCGGGCGTGACGTGGCAGGAGGAGTCGATCCGCCTGATGCCCTCGGAGCAACTGGTGAAGCTGGTGCGCAAGAGCCAAGAGCAGGCGGCGACGGAGGGGGCGGAGGAAGGTGGTGAGGGATGAGTTTATGCCTGGGGATTCATTACCTCGCCGGGTACGCGGTCGCGACGGATCCGGCGTCGCGGCGACGTGCGGAGTGGCCGCCACATCCGGCGCGCGTCTTCATGGCGTTGGCGGCGGCGCACTTCGAGACGGACGCGGATCCTGCCGAGGCCGAGGCGCTGCGCTGGCTTGAAGGTGCCGGCGAACCGGTGCTGTACGCAACGGAGGCGGACGAGCGTCCGGCGGTGGAAACATTCGTACCCGTCAATGACAAGCCGACGGGCAGCGGAATGCTCCAATCGGTGACGGGGCTGACGCGCAGCCGACAGCCACGAATGTTCCCACGGGTTTGGCCACATGATGAGCGGGTGTACCTGCTCTGGCCGGATGCGGACGCCTCGTTGGCGGGGCATCGTGCGGCGCTGGAGCAACTCTGCACGAAGGTGACACGGATCGGGCATTCGTCGTCACTGGTGCAGATGTGGGTTGATGACGACATTTCGGCGGCCGACGGGCCGCACCTGCGCTGGGAGCCGGATGATCTGGAGGCGGATGTGCGGTTGCGGGTGCCGTCGGGCGGGCTGCTGGGGCGACTGGCGGCAGATTTCGACCGTGAGCGTCGCCCGAGCGTCGGGACGTGGCGGGGTTATCGCCGGCCGCGCGAAGTGGACCCGGAAGTGCCGGGCTCGATCTGGGATCCGCACCTGATCGTGCGTCGATTGGAGCCGACGGAGGAGAACGCGCATCGTCGGTTGGACCTGGTCGCGACATTGCAGGTGATGACGGCGATGCAGCGCGCGGTGCTCAGCCGTGCCGCTGAGCCGGTGCCGGAGTTTATCAGCGGACACCGTGCCGGCGGCTCGCCGACCGATCGGCCCCACCTGGCGTACCTGCCGCTGGCCTTCGTCGATCAGGAACACGCCACGGGCCACCTGCTGGGGCTGGCGGTCGCCGTGCCCGCGGGCTTGGAACGGGCGGAGCGGTATGCGGCGCTGGCCGCCGTGGGCGAGGTCGAAGAGTTGCACATCGGTCGGCTTGGTGCGTGGCGGCTTGTGGCGGACGACCAGGGCCGTCACAACCTGCGGTCGGAGACGTGGACCGGCGGCGCGGACGGTGCCAGGCACTGGTCGACGGTGACGCCGATCGCGTTTGATCGGCATGCCAAGGCGAAGGACCGTGAGGGGCGGGATCAGGAATTGGCGGGGATGATCCGCCAGTGCTGCGTGCGGATCGGGCTGCCGGAGCCGGCGCACGTGATCATCCGGCCCGTCTCGGAGCACCTGGGCGTGCCCGCGGCGCATGAGTTTCCGCGGCTGAGCCGGAAGGATGGCAGTGAGCGGCGGCACGTGCATGCGAGCCTCATCTTTCATGAGAAGGTGCGCGGGCCGATCGCGTTGGGGGCCGGGCGATTCCGTGGGTACGGGTTCTGCCGGCCCCTGCGAAACAGGAGGGTGGTGTGACGGACGAGTTGGTGGGGCCTGGCGTACCTTGAGGCGATGCTTCGCCTGGCGGATCACGCCGTCAGCGCCGCGGAGGCGAGCGCTGCATCCGAACCCGCGCTGGAGGCCGCGTCATGACGGAACGCCATCAACACGACAGCCTGCCCCTGCCGGGCCTCGACGGCTCCAACCCGCTCGCCTTTCTGGCGGCGCTGGGGACACTGCGGACCGTGACCGCGGCGTGGCCCCAGCGCGAGGTGAAGATGGCATGGGCCCAAGCCCGTGGTCGTTGGCAGCCCAGTCTTACTGTCGCGAGCGGTGCCACCAACGCCCTCGATCCGGGCAACGTCCTCGACGCCCTCGACGCGCAACTCGGCCAAGGCGATGAAATCCCAGCCTTAGCGATGGCGGATGATCTGACTATTTCCCATGATCAGTTCCGGGAGGCAGCAGAGCATGCGCGCCAACATGCGCACGACACCTGCGACCGTCGCTGGTGCGACTTCCTCGTCGCGTTTGGTTCGGAGGCCCACCGCGATGCCGGCAGCAAGGATCCGATCATTGAGGACACGGCGTTTCGGACGATGAGCGGCGCCGGCCACCAACACTTTCTGAAGTTCATGCGACACCTCATCGAACAGACCACGCGCCAGCACCTGCACAAGGCCCTTTTCGAGTCTTGGCGTTACGACGATCCGGTAGCCAGTATGACGCTCCGCTGGGATCCCGTCGACGACGACCCGTATGCCCTGCGCTGGCGGAATCCCAGTGGGGACCCCGCACGCAATCAGGGTGGGTCGATGTGGGGCGCTTATCGTTTGGCGATTGAAGGACTACCGCTATTGCCAACAATGCCGACTGCCCGGCGGGTCGAAACCACCGGCTTTGCCGGTCGCGGTAGCCGGGACACATACTGGACCTGGCCAATCTGGACGGTCCCCGTCGCGCTGGAGACATGCCAAAGCATCCTCAGTTCTCGACTTGTCCAGACAGCCGCGATGTCCGGCCCCGAGGCCGCACACCAACATGACGGTTGGGTGGAGTTGGCGGCTGTGGGCGTTGCCGCGCTCTTCCGCTCGCAGCGGATCACCGTCGGCAAATATCGCTGTTTCACGCCGGCTCGTGCTGTGTGAGATCTGACACGCTTGGTCATGGATGACCCGCTTCCTGACGGAGTCCATGCTATGACCGATGCGATCACCTCGTCCGAGGACGCTGGCAACACAAAGCGTACCGACCTCCTCCCCGTCCGCATGCTC
Organism: Phycisphaeraceae bacterium; assembly: GCA_007125385.1. GTDB lineage: Bacteria > Planctomycetota > Phycisphaerae > Phycisphaerales > Phycisphaeraceae > SKPT01. The sequence continues at coordinate 6,675 of SLDI01000593.1, forward strand.
AACGAGTATGCCTACTGCCCGCGTCTCTTCCACCTCATGCACGTCGAGGGGCGCTGGGCGGACAACGTGTACACCATCGACGGCCGGCACGTGCATCGTCGGGTGGACAAGCTCGATCACGTGCTGCCGGATGCCAACGGTGACGCCGCGACCACTGATGAGGATGGCCAAGGTGAGCGTGCCAATGGCCAGGCTGCGGGCGACGACGGCGACGAGCCGCCCGAGATCGTGCGCAGCGTACCGCTGGGATCCGAGACGCTCGGCCTGACGGGAAAGCTCGACCTGGTCAGCATCGATGAGGCCCCACGCGATGGCGGCCCGCCCGAAGCCGTGCCCGTGGACACCAAGCGCGGGCGGGTGCCGAACAACGCAGAACGAAGCTGGGAGCCGGA
>SLDI01000522.1:0-7053 GCA_007125385.1 Phycisphaeraceae bacterium
AGCGGTCGGCCTACACGTTCATCGCCGACGCGGTGAGGGCGCACTTCATGGGTCGGACCTCTCCCTTGCTGCTCTGATCGGTGTGAACGCTTACGATGTCGATCTGCCGCCGGCGCGTCACGGTCGTCGGTGACGCACGCCGCTGCCCCGCGACCACCGGTCGCGGCTTTATACCTACCCGATACAATCCCGCCCATGGACATCCGCTTCTACAACACGCTCACCCACCGCATGGAGACCTTCGCCCCCGTCGAGCCCGGGCACGTCTACATGTACAACTGCGGGCCGACGGTCTACGACTTCGCCCACATCGGCAACTTCCGCACCTTCACCTTCGCCGACGTGTTGCGGCGGTTCCTCGAATCCGCGGGCTACGACGTGCACCAGGTGATGAACATCACCGACGTCGGGCACATGACCGAGGACCAGGTCGCCGACGGCGCCGGGCAGGACAAGATGCAGGTGGCGATGGCCCGCATGGCCGAGGCCAAGAAAGCCGGCACCCTCACGGCCGACGAGGTCGCCGACCCCAACGACCCCTACCAGGTGGCCGAGTATTACACGCAGGCGTTCGTGCGCGACGCGAAGCAGCTTCGCCTGAAGATCGCCGACGAGCCCGACCACATGCCCCGCGCCACCGCCCACGTCGAGCAGATGCTCGCGATCATCAAAAAGCTCGTGGACGATGGCCACGCCTACGTCGCCGACGACGGGGCCGTGTACTTCAACGTCGAGCAGTTCCCCGACTACGGCCGGCTCTCCGGCAACACGCTCGACAAACTGCGCGGCGGCGCGGGCGGACGCATCAGCGACGAGCACCAAGCGGGCAAGCGTCACCCGGCCGACTTCCTCCTCTGGAAGCCCGACCCGCGCCACGTCATGCGCTGGGACTCGCCCTTTGGCGAGGGCTATCCCGGCTGGCACATCGAGTGCTCCGCGATGGCGATGCACACGCTCGGCCGCGAGGTCATCGACATCCACACCGGCGGCGAGGACAACATCTTCCCGCACCACGAGTGCGAGATCGCCCAGAGCCGCTGCTACTCCGGCCGCGAACACTTCGCCCGCTACTGGCTGCACGCGCGCCTCATGTTCGTCGAAGGCAGGAAGATGTCCAAGAGCCTGGGCAACTTCCACACCGTCCGCGACGTGCTCGAAGGCCGCGTGACGGGGCGCCGCGTCGACCCGGCGGTGCTGCGCTTTGAGCTGATGCGCGCCCACTACCGCAGCAACCTCAACTTCACCGTCAAGGGTTTGGAGGACGGCGCGGCCGCGGTGCGGCGCATCCGCGACGCCGCGGCCGGGTTCGCCGGCAAAGCGGGCGACCGCGTGGTCGAGGTGGGCAACGATCACCCGGCCGTGCAGCGCTTCCTCGCCCCGCTCGCCGACGACCTGAACACCGCCGGCGCCATCGCGGCCGTGTTCGAGTATTTGCGCGACGACATTGCCGACCCGGCCGAGGCGCTCGCGGTGCTGCGCCGCTTCGACGAGGTGCTGGCGGTGCTGCCTGTCGAGGGCGTGAGTGATGTGGTCGAGGCCGGCGCGGGCGAGGACGAGGCCGCGACGCTCGCGAAGCAGATAGACGAGGCCCGGGCGAACAAGGATTACGCGACGGCCGACGCCCTGCGTCAACAACTCATCGACGCCGGCTACGACGTGAAGACGACGCCGGAGGGGACGGTGGCATCGCCGCGGTTGGCGTAACGCCTTCAAGCGGTATGTGGCAGCGCTTCCTCTTCCTCCCGCCCTACTTTCCTGTCCACCAGCATCGACTAATCAACCGAAAGCCATCGCGCTCATACTCGAAATGAGGCACAGTACGCCGAGAACATGCAGAGTGTAGAACAGTCGGTTATTAACGCGTTCTGCCGAGGTGTTGCCCTCCCAAGTTTGGATAGACCAGCCAAGCCGTGCAAGAACCGACCACAGAACAAGGGCGGCACCGACTATCCGTACCCACGGCCCTAATACCGCGACGGTCCCCGGTGCAACGCACGTCCAAACCCGCCCCGTCAGTATCCCGAGGAACCCAAGAACAAACACCGTGACCCCGGCCTTTGCGTAGGCACACCAGACGTAGTGTTCGTCGCTCGGCATGCAAGAGCCTCTCCGTTGCCTCACTCGTGCCGACATGACGCACATGGCGCGTTGCGGTGGGCCTGCCATCCCGAGACTGCATCGGGTGCCCCGGTGAACTCACGTCGTCCGGGTGCCAGAGTAACTACCCTGTAAAGGTCTCCTTTACGCGTCGAGAACTGGCGAAGTAAATGATGCCCACCAGACAGATCGCCGCGATTACAAAACCGGTTAGGCCCAGCATCTCATCTTCGGCGGTCGCCCCCAAGACCATAACTCCGACACCGTACAGCCCGTGTAGTATGAATAGGGCGATCATCAACCGGGGCGCCGTGCGGCTTCGGGAAAGAAATGCGTTTGCCACGATGATGAAGAACACGCCCGTCGCTACCAGCCACGCGCCAACGAAGACGAAAAGGGGCACCGGATCGTCCCCAGTCAGTTCGCCCGGCAAAGCGATCATCGTAACACCTCCCAGAGCCAAGCCGAGGAGGTACCCGACGGCCATTAAGCCCAGCACCACCTGCCATACGATTAGGAAGCCACCGAGTCGGGGGGGGAAGATCCACCACCGGCACGCCCCCCCATGCCGCCTCCGAGTACAGGGGGAGCTTGTCCTTTCTAACCCGCTCGACCGACCACGCGCAGTCCGGACAAATGATGGCATCCTCCCAAATCCTGGCCTCAGCCTTGGTGGTGGTCCCATCGCAACGAACACAGCTAAACAAGGTGTCCCCAGTACCGCTGCTTACTTCGGTCCTTTCTTCGCTCATGGAACCCCCTTCCCCGTAAGTCGTTCGGCAGACGAGAGGCATTCGATCACAACGCGTGCCGGTACGGGGAATAGGCAGGCCTGCGCTCGAACCGAACTTTCGGCCAGCCTCCTCGGCCGCGCCTCAATCAGTATGACGAAGTCCCCTGACGCCGGTCAAGAGCCAAACGGACGGCTTCGGGCCTGTGTCCCGGGGCGCGGTGTCTCACCTGCCGCGGGGCGAAGGGCTCGGGTGCCACACAGCATCGCGCAGCGTGCTGTGTGCCGCACGTCGTGGGCCGCTCGCACACAGCACCCTTCGGGATGCTGTGTGGCACCCAACGTCGTGAGCTTTCTCGTGGCGGTGCTGATGTAGGGTGGGTAGAGCAAAGCGAAACCCACCACGATCGCCGTGGATCCTCGACGAAGCTGGTGGGTTTCGCTGCGCTCTACCCACCCTACAAAGAAAGCGCACGGCGTTGTGTGGCACCCACCATCGCACCCCCGCCACACCGCATCCGCTACCCCTCCCCACCCGGCCGCAGCACGTAGAACACGTAGCCGTAGTGCCCGCCGTGCTCGCGCCACAGGGCGATCTCGGCCTCGACCGTCGCCAGCAGACCCGCCCGCCGCTCGTCGTCGCCCCAGCCGGCGGCGCGCAGCGTGGCCAAGCGAGCCGCCAGCGGGGCGTAGTAGTTGCGCGACCACGCGGCCTCGGGCAGCACGAAGTGCTCGAGCACCTCGTAGCCGGCGTCGTGGATCATCCGCACCGTCCCGGCCACGTCGGTCATGTCCGGGCAGTCGGCGGCGAAGAACGCCTTGCACGCCTCGGGCGAATCGGGCGTCAGCCAGGCGATGTCGCTGAAGGCGAGCATCCCGCCGGGCGTCAGCAGCGGCCGACACGCCTTGAGCGCCGGCGCCAGCCCCATGATGTACAGCGCGCCTTCCGACCAGATCACGTCGAACGAGGCGGCGTCGAGCTCGGCCAGGGCGTGCATGTCGCCGACGCGGGCGTCGATGCGCTCGGCCAGGCCTGCAGCGTGCGCCCGGCGGCGCAGCTCGTCGACGTAGGGCTCATGGTTGTCGATCGCGACGATGCGCCCGCGCGTGGCCCGGGCCAGCGGCAGCGTCTGCGCCCCGTTGCCGCAGCCGACGTCGAGGATGCGCAGCGGGCGCTGGCGCATGTCAGGTGCGTGGCTGAGCACCACATCAAGCGCACGGCGCGTGGCCGCCTCATCGCCCGGCCCGAGGCGCGGCAGCGACGGGTCGAACACGTCGTAGAACATCGCCCGCTGGTCCTGATCCATATCTCCCCCTGGATCTCGTCGGCTGCCGCACGGCACGCCGAAGGCTTCCGGGTGCGTCCAGACACGCATGGCAAACCCCCGGAATCACCCCCGGCACCCCCGGCAACACCCGTTCGCATACCCCTTCATCGCGGACTCGACAGGCCGCCCTCCTTTTCCCCCGGCTTCACGCCGCGATAGCAGATGGCGATGCCCAGCGTCAGCGACCGGGCCTGGACGTCGGCGAAGCCGGCCTCGCCCATCCGCCGCATCAGCTCCGCCCGGCTGAGGAAGGTGTTGACGCTCTGAGGCAGGTAGCGATACGCCCCGCTGCGGTCGCGGGCGATCAGCGCCGCGGTGCGCGGCATCACGTGGCGGAAGTAGAAGTTGTACCCGGCCCGCAGCAGACGGCTGCGCGGCAGGGAGAACTCGAGCACGATCAACCGCCCGCCCGGCCGCAGCACCCGGTGAAACTCGCGCAGCGCCGCGTCCGCGTCCGCCACGTTGCGGATGCCGAAGGCGATGCTCACCACGTCCACGCTCGCGTCGGGCAGCGGCAGGCGCATCGCGTCGCCGGCGTGGTAGCTCAGCGGCCGGTCGACCGCCCGGCGCTTGGTCTGGGCGACGCGGAGCATGTTGACGGTGAAGTCGCTGCCGAGCACCCGGCCGGCCCCGCCGTCGACGAACGCCATCGCCAGGTCGCCGGTGCCGCAGGCGACGTCGAGCACCGTCTCGCCGCCGGCGAGCTGCGCCATGCGCACCGCCGCCCGCCGCCAGGCCTGGTCGCGCCCGAGCGAATGCAGGCGGTTGTTCAGGTCGTAGCTCGAGGCGATGGCGGCGAACATGCGCTCCACGCGCGCCGCCTTGTCGGCCGCGGCGTGCGGGTCGGCCAGGTCAGCCTCCGACCAGGCGGGTTGCTCGTCCTGCTGCGCGGGCATGGGGGTCGGGTCAGCTACGAAGGCATGGCTTGCCGCTTCGCGCCTCTTCGCTCCTTCGCGGTTCTTCGGTACGCCAGGAAGGCCTACTGCGGCGGCGCGGGACGATGGTTCGGGGGCTCGAGCGTCTCCAGCTCCGCCAGCACCAGCTCGGCGAAGCGCTGCTCGTGCAGCTCATAGCGGCCCGGCTCGTCGTAATCCGGGTATCGCTCGGCCAGCAGCTCGTTGATACGCTCGATCCGGCTCTCGGGATGCGGGTGCGTCGAGAACAGCTCCAGGCCCGCGCGCCCCGACGTCGCCGCGAGAATCTCGATGAGCTGCCGCGCCCCCACCGGGTTGTAGCCCAGCTCCGCCATGTAGCGCATGCCCAGTTCGTCGGCGGTGTGCTCCTGGCGGCGGCTGAAGTTCAGCAGCGTGCCCACGGCCGTAACCTCCGCCCCCACGCCCAGCACCGTCAGCCAGGTCTCATCCTCGACCGTGCCCAGGGCCACGCCGAACAGCGAGAGCCCAAGCTGCGTCGCCACGGACCGCGTCATCTGCCGGCCGATGTGCTTGTCCGTGACGTGGCCGATCTCGTGGCCGAGCACCGCCGCGACCTGCGCCTCGTTGGTCATCTCCGCCAGCAGGGCGCGGCTGATGAAGACCTTGCCCGCGGGCAGGGCGAAGGCGTTGATCACCGCCGAGTCGACCACGTAAAACTCCCAGGGCAGGTCCGGCCGCTCGCTGATCGCCGCCATGCGCTCGCCGATCTCGCGTACATAGGTGGCGATCTGCTCGGAGGGAATCTCCCCGCCGAACTCCTCGAGGAACTGCGGCGCCGCCTCCTCACCGAGGCGCAGCTCGTCGGCTTCGGTCAGGGCGTTGAGGTGCAGGCCGCCGGTGGCGGGGCTGGTCTGGCAGCCGGTGCCCAGCCCGCCCAGCGCCAGGGTCAGCGCCAGGGTCAGCGCCGGCATCGCAGATACCCGTCGCACGCCGATTCGCATCCGTCTCATGGTTTCAGCCTCGTGAGCAAGACAATGGAAAGCCCGGCCGGTCGCCCGCGCCGGGCGGCCATCATAGCCGCCGGCAGTCCGTTTGTAGGGCCTGCCGGCGTTATGGGACCGATCCGTCCATTCGCAAGCCTTGACACGGAACCGTTTTAACGCGATTTTATGCGCGTCGGCCCGCGCCGGCGGCCGGCGCCGCAGCGGTGGATGAAGAATTTTTCCGCCGGGCTCCGATGACCATGGCAGCCGGCGACGCGCCAGCGGTCGTCGGGCATAGTCACCGGGCGCGGAGCGCCCGGCAGGGCTCGGACAAGGCCGTCCGGAAAACAACCGATTCCGCCGTCATCCTTCGGAGCACACGCATGGCCTCTCAGCGCAATCACCTGCTCGAGCAGTTCTTCAACAGCCTGATCTCCGGCGACCGCGCCGCCGCGCGCGACGTCGTCGACCAGGTCATCCAGGCCGACTGCCCCGCCCCGCGCGTGCTCAGCCACCTGTTCTGGCCCGCCCTGGAGCAGATCCAGAACCTCTACCGCCACGATCAGCTCGCCAGCCTCGCCTACCAGTACGCCACCCGCCTGCTCCGCCAGCTCGTGGACCAGATGCAGCTCCGCCTCGAGCAGCGGCCGCGCAACGGCGTGACCGTCCTGGTCGCCTGCGGCGACGAGCAGTCCGAGGAGCTCGCCGCCCAGATGACCACCGACCTGCTCGAGGCCGAGGGCTACACCGTCTACTTCGTCGGCGGCGGCGTGGCCAACGACGAGATCGTCGAGCAGATCGGCCACCTCGAAGCCGAGAAGCTCGTCGTTTTCGGCGCCATCCCCCAGACCGTGCCCTACACCCGCCTGCTCATCGACCGCCTGCACGACCTCGGCGCCTGCCCGAAGCTTCAGATCATCGTCGGCGGCGGCGTGTTCAACCGCGCCGACGGCCTGGCCGAGGAAATCGGCGCCGACCTCTGGGCCAACGACCCGGCGGAGTTGGTGGAACTGGTCAAGGCCCAGTCGGACCGCCGCATG
>SLDI01000381.1:0-7051 GCA_007125385.1 Phycisphaeraceae bacterium
CCCCGATCGGCGGCCGCCGTGCTCGGCGTCCGCACAGGCACCGGGTCGCCCGCCCGCGTACGCAGCTCCGACGCCGGCTCGATGAACCCGTCACCGCCCAGGTCCTCCATCTCCACGCCGATCTCCGACAGGCGGTCGATCACCGCCGACAGCGTCGACGTCGGAAAGTTCTCCAGCACCACGTCGCCGTTGGTCATCGCCGCCGCCATCACGTACGTGCCCGCCTCGATCCGGTCGGGGATCACCTGGTGCTCGGCCCCGTGCAGGGCCTCGACGCCGAGGATCGTCACCCGCGGCGTGCCCGCCCCGGCGATCTGCGCCCCCATGGCCGTCAGCAGCCGGGCCAGGTCCTCGATCTCCGGCTCGCAGGCGGCGCACTCGATGACCGTCCGCCCCCGGGCCAGCGCCGCGGCGGACATCACGTTCGCCGTGCCCAGCACCGTCGAGCCGTTGGGCCCGCCCAGGAACACGTGCGCCCCGCGCAGGCCGCCCGGCGGCGTGCGGGCGACGATGTAGCCCTGGTCCAGGCTGATCTCCGCCCCGAGCGCCCGCAGCCCGCGCAGGTGCAGGTCCACCGGCCGATCGCCGATCGCGCACCCGCCGGGCATCGACACCCGCGCCTCGCCCCGCCGCGCCAAGAGCGGCCCGAGCACGCAGATCCCGGCCCGCATCTTGCGCATCACGTCGTAGTGGGCCAGGCACTGGCCGACGTCCTCGGCCTTGAGCTGCAGGGCGTTGTCGGCCTCGACGCGCTCCACCATGCACCCCAGCGCCCGCAGCAGCGCCGCCATCGACGCGATGTCGCTCAGCCGCGGCACGTCGCGCAGCAGCACCGGCTCGTCGGTCAGCAGGGCCGCGGCCATCAGCGGCAGGCTCGCGTTCTTTGAGCCATGCACCCGCACCGTGCCCCGCAGCCGCCGCTCGCCCTGAATCACGAATGCATCCATGCGCCGTCCTTGCTCCGAAGAAAGGGTCCTCGGTCTGCTATCGGCCAACGCCCGCCCGCGCCACCAGCGACGGCGGCCCGGCCAGCCAGGCCCGGCACCGGTGGGCCCGGCCCGGAGCGGGCGACGCTACACTGGCGGCTGCGACTTCCTTGAGCCCCGCCATGAACGACACCCAACCTCGCGTCACCGAGCATCCGCTGGAGCTCCTCCAGAGCCTCATCCAGGACGTGCCCGACCACCCCAAGCCCGGCATCGTCTTCAAGGACATCACCCCCCTGCTCGCCGACGCCCGCGGCCTGGCGCTGGCGGTCGAGCTCATGGTCAACCCCTTCCGCGGCCAGGGCGTCGACCTCGTCGTCGGCGCCGAGTCGCGCGGCTTCATCTTCGGCACCGCCGTCGCCCAGGCCCTGTCCGCCGGCTTCATCCCCGTCCGCAAGCCCGACAAGCTCCCCCGCGACACCCGCTCGGTCACCTACCAGCTCGAATATGGCCAGGACACCCTCCAGGTCCACGCCGACGCCGTCATCCCCCACCAGCGCGTGCTCATGGTCGACGACCTGCTCGCCACCGGCGGCACCATGCGCGCCTGCTGCGAGCTCGTCCAGCAGCTCGGCGGCGAGATCGTCGGCATCAGCGTCCTCATCGAGCTCGGCTTCCTCCGCGGCCGCAGCAAGCTCAAGGGCTTCGACCCCATCCACGCCGTGATCGAATACTGACCCGCCGCCGGCGAAAAATCGCCACGGATAAAAAGGGTCATCCGGCCATTCCGGGGCCGCCGTGACAATGCCACCCCGGAAGGGTGCTGGCTTGTAGGAGCGCAGCGCAACCCGTGGATGATGCGCCCATGAAACGACCTGCCCCACCGGGGCAGAGGCAGCATTCAGACGGCATCGCCTCCGCCCCTGCCGGGGCGGGTGGTACGGGACGGGACCCATCTCATCCACGGGTTCCGCTTGCGCTCCACCCGTGGCTACAACCCTTCGCCCCTCGGGGGCGATCCCGGACATCCCGGATGAACCTGAAAATGGAGCCACCCGGCTCGCCAGGCACAGCCGCCTGCGGCTTCGCGAAGCGCGTCGAGCACCCCGGCGCCTGACGGCCAGATCGATCTCATCCCCGGCTCGCTCTCCGCGTCTGGTAGAATCGCCCGGGCATGGCCAAGCAGCGCATCATCTCCGGCAGCAGCGGCGGGGCGCAGGAGGAGCAGTTCAACCTCGCCCTGCGGCCCACCACCATCGCCGACTACGTCGGCCAGCCGCGGCTCGTCGAAAAGCTCCAGATCGCGCTCGCCGCCGTACGCCAGCGCGACGAGCCCATGGAGCACGTGCTGCTGCACGGGCCGCCCGGCCTGGGCAAAACCACCCTCGCCCACATCGTCGCCAACGAGATGGGCTCGCAGCTCACCGTCACCGCCGGCCCGGCGCTGACCAAGGGCGCCGACCTCGTCGGCACGCTCACCAAGCTCCAGCGCGGCGACATCCTCTTCATCGACGAGATCCACCGCACCCCCGTGGCCGTGGAGGAATACCTCTACTCGGCCATGGAGGACTACAAGATCGACTTCCAGATCGACTCGGGCATGCACGCCAAGACGATCACCCTGCCCCTGCAGCCGTTCACCCTCATCGGCGCCACCACGCGGGCCGGGCTGCTCTCGGGGCCGATGCGCTCGCGCTTCGGCATGACGCACAACCTCGAGTTCTACAGCCAGGCGGACCTGCTGACGTTCCTGCGCCGCAGCGCCGGCCTGCTCAAGCTCGAGGTTGGCGACGACGACGCCCTGTCGGTGATCGCCGCCCGCTCGCGCGGCACGCCGCGCATCGCCAACCGCCTGCTTCGCCGCGTGCGCGACTTCGCCCAGGTCCGCGCCGGCGGGGCCTTCACCCCCGAGGTCGTCGACGAGGCGCTGGCCCTGGAAGGCGTCGACGCGCTGGGCCTGGACGAGCTGGACCGCAAGTACCTGCGGGTCATCGGCGACGTCTACGAGGGCGGGCCGGTGGGCCTGGAGGCGATCGCCGCAACGCTGGGCGAGGATGCCGGCACGCTCGAGGACGTCGCGGAGCCTTACCTGTTGCAGATCGGCTTTCTCGCCCGAACCCGCCGCGGCCGGGAGCTCACCCGTGCCGGCGCCGACCACCTCGGCATCGCCCTGGCCACGCCTCGCCCGGCCAGCAACGGCCGGGGCGAGTCGCTGTTCGATTATTGACCTTTGAAGGGTTGGCTTCACCACCGGTTGGCGTCGCTCAGGGTGCCACGGCTTGACCGTAGCGTGGGTAGAGCGCAACGAAACCCACGACGAACGTCGTGGATCCTCGGCCGAGCTGGTGGGTTTCGCTGCGCTCTACCCACCCTGCAACCGAAGTTCACGGCGTGGCGTGGCACCCACTTTTCGGGTTCATCCGGCCATTCCGGGGCCGCCGTGACAATGCCACCCCGGAGGGGTGCTGGGCTGTAGCCACGGGCGGAGCGCAACGGAACCCGTGGATGATTTGCCCATCAAACATCCTGCCCCGCAGGGGCAGAGGCAGCAGGCCAGGCTGCATCGCCTCCGCCCCTGCCGGGGCGGCGTTCGTTCACGCTGCTGACAACCACGGGTTCCGCTGCGCTCCACCCGTGGCTACAACCCGTCGCCCCTTCAGGGCGATCCCGGAAATTCCGAATGAACCACTTTTCGGACGGAGCCTAGTACTACAACGCCAACTGATGAAGAGGCTATCCACAGATAAACACAGATGAACACAGATTTTCAGGGTGTTGGACACCGCGGCCTTATCCCCGGTAACGCGGGGGCCGTTGGGTTCTCCATTCCCGGTTCTTATCCGTGTTTATCTGTGTTCATCTGTGGCTTCTTAGCGTTGTGGTACTAGCCGCTCGCCCCGGCCGGTGCGGGCGCGGCGGCGCTGGTCGCGCGGTGTGGCGTGTCCTGCTCGCCGCGTTTGCCGGTCAGCCAGTGCTTGAGGCGCTCGGCGAAGCGGCTGACGACCAGGTAGAGGCAGGGGATGACGAAGAGCGTCAGCAGCATCGACACGCCCAGCCCGCCGATCACCGCCAGGGCGAGCGGGCGCATGATCTCCGCGCCCGCGCCCAGGCCGATCGCCAGCGGCGTCATGCCCAGCATCGTGGTGGACGTGGTCATGAGGATGGGGCGCAAGCGGATGGCGCCGGCCTCCACGATCGCGTCGCGGATGGGCAGGTGGTGCTGGCGCCGGCCGAGCTCGATGTACTCGACGAGCAGGATGGCGTTGTTGACCACGATGCCCACGAGCAGGATCACGCCGATGAGCACCGGCGCCGACATGGGCGTGGACGTGACGTAAAGGATGAGCACCACGCCGACGAGCGCCAGCGGCGCGGTGGCGAGAATGATCAGCGGGTTGGCCAGCCGCTCATACTGCACCGCGAGCACGACGAAGACGAGGAACACCGCCAGCGAGATGACGACGAGCAGCTCGCGGTTGGTCTCCTCGATCGTCTCCCACTGCCCGCCGAAGATCATGCTGTATTGATCGGGCAGATTGAGATCGGCGAGGTTGGCCTGCACGGCCGCCATGATGGTGCCGACGTCGCTCACAGTGGTGTTGATGTCGCCGTTGATCTGCACGGCGCGGTTCTGGTTTTCGCGCACGATGTGGGCGGGGCCTTCGCCGAGCTCGAAGCTGGCGACGTCGCGCAGCAGCACGGGCTCACCCGGGTTGCGAAACAGCAGCAGTTGCCCGAGCGTCTCGGCGTCGCTGGCGGCGGCGCGGGGGAGCTGGACGCGGATGTCGTACTGCTGGTTGGCGGTGCGGAACTGGGTGGGGACGGCTCCGTCGACAGCGTCGCGGATCGCCTGGCCGACCTCCGAGACGCGCAGGCCGAGGTCCGCGGCGCGCTGGCGGTCGACGCGCACGCGCATCAGCGGGCTCTGATCCTCGCGGCCGATCTCCACGCCTTCGAGGCCCGGGATGTCCTGGATGCGGGCGACGACCTCGCTGCCGAGCTCGTGCAGGGTGGAGAGCTCCTCGCCGATGATGCTGATGGACAGGTCCGCCCCGCCGCCGAAGCGCAGGCCGGGGATCGACGGCGGGCGCACGCTGATGCGCGCCCCGGGCAGGTCGAGCGCGTCGAGGCGGGCCTGGGCGTCGCGGACCCATTGCCCGGCGGGCATGCCGGGGCGCTCGCGGGCGGGGCTGAGCTCGATGCGGATGTTGGACGTGCCCGGCCGCTCGTTGACCACCCCGCCGCCGAGGTGTCCGCCGACGAACGTGAACATCGAGCGCACGTGGGGCATGCCCGCGACGGCCTGCTCGATCTGCTGGGCGGCGGCGTTGGTCTCGTGCGGCGGCGTGCCGGGGGGGAGCACCATGCGGACGAAGACGTTGCCGTCGTCGACCTCGGGCAGGAACTCGTTGCCGAGCTGCGTGTAGAGATAGCCCGCACCGACGAGTGCCAGCGCCGCCAGCGCGATCACCGCCCAGCGCAGCGTCAGCACGCCGGGCAGGATGCGGCGGTAGCCGCGACGCAGCAGGTCGATGCCGCCGTTGAACGCGCGCAGCGGTGCGGTGCGGGCGATGCCGCTCTCGAAGCGCACGTGCCCCAGCAGCGCCGCGAGCATGGGCACCAGCGTCAGCGCCGCCGCGAGGGTGGCGACGATGGCGAAGGAGATGGTGAGGATCAGCTCGCGGAAGACGAGCGCGGCCATGCCCGAGACGAGCAGGAAGGGGACCACGGCCGCGAGATTGGTCATGGTGCCGGCGACGATGGCGCTGCTCACTTCGCTGGCCCCGCGATGGGCGGCGTTCTCGGGCGACTCGCCCAGCTCGTCGCGGTGGCGATAGATGTTTTCGAGCATGACGATGGCGTTGTCGAGCAGCAGGCCCACGCCCAGCGCCAGGCCGCCGAGGCTGATGATGTTGAGCGTGAGGTTGCCCAGGCCCATCATGGCGAAGGTGGCCATGAGGGCGATGGGCAGCGACAGGCCGATGACGAAGCTCTTGCGGAATGAGCCCAGGAAGAGGAACACGACGCTCATGGCGAGCAGGCCGCCGAGGATCGCGGCCAAACTCACGCTGGCGATGGCGCCGCGGATGAAGAACGCCGGGTCGCCGATGGGGTGGAAGGTGATGTCTTCGGGGATGAAGCCGGACGCTTCGAGCCGGTCCATGGTGCGGTTGACGGCGTCGACGACTTCGACGGTGTTGGCGTCGGGGAGCTTGAAGACGGAGGCCTGCGAGGCCGCGCCGCCATTCAAGCGCACGTGCAGGCGTTGGTCGCGGAAGCCGTCGCGCACGTCGGCGACCTCGGTCAGGCGGATGTGGCGGGTGGTCTGGCTGGCGTCGCCGGGCAGGCGGATGAGCACGTTGCGGATGTCGTCGACCGACGTGAACATGCCGTCGGTGCTGGCCATGACGTCGAAGGTGTCGGACGTGACCCAGCCGGCGGCGATGTCGACGTTCTCCTGCTCGAGCGTGCCGATGACGTCATGCATCGTCAGGCCATAGGACCGCAGGCGATGCTGGTCCATGATGACCTGCATCTCGCGTTGCAGCCCGCCCGCCGCCTCGACACCCGCCACGCCGTGGATCGCCACGAGTTGCGGCGTGAGCTGGTTCTCGACCCAGTCGCGGACCTGGACCTCGTCGCGCATGCTGGAGGTGAAGCCCGCCTGCCAGACGGGGCTCTGCGCCGGGTCGAACTTGTACAGGCGCAGCGACTCGATGTCGCCGGGGAGCTGCGTGCGCGCCAGCTCCAGGTGGCGCGAGGCGTCCTGGAGCGCGAGGTCGATGTTGGTGCCGTGGGCGAAGTGCAGCGTCACGTTGGTGCGGCCCTGGGACGCCCGGCTGTCGATGTCGATGAGGTTTTCGGTGGCCGCGAGGTTGCGTTCGAGCACGCGCGTGACCTGCTCCTCCATGATCTCCGGCGCCGTGCCGGGGTAGTTGGCGGTGACGCGGATCAGCGGCCGCTCGATGTCCGGCAGCAGGTCGATCGGCAGGCGGCCGATGAAGAACAGCCCGACGACGAACACCACCGACGCGATCGCGAGCGTGCCGATCGGATGGCGAATGCTCGCGTTGGCCAGGCCGCGACGATGATGCGTCTTACTCATGACTCGCTCCTGGTGGTCA
>SLDI01000656.1:0-7033 GCA_007125385.1 Phycisphaeraceae bacterium
CAGCACAACGAGGCGCCCAAGCCGTTCGTCTGGACCGCGTCGGCCAACGACATCCTGGCCAAGGTCAAGCGGGCGCGGACGGCGCTGAATAAGGCATAGACTGTTTGGCGGGGACCACTAGCTTGGTGCCCGGCGGGAGCGAGACATCGCGCGTGCGAAATGGGGCAACCGGGGGACGACGCCGGTCCCGGATGCATGACGGTCAGCGACGATCGACGCCGGTCAGCGGGCGCCGTCTTGCTGGGGCCACTGGCCCTGCCGGGGCTGCGCCGGCGCCTGCTGGGCGGGGGGCTGGGCAGGCTGCTGTTGCTGCGGCGCGGCCGGGTCGTGATGGCGCATCGGCTGGGGATCGCCCTGGCAGCCGACGAGGGTGAGAACGACGGCCAGGCCCGTGGTGGCGATGAACGTGCCAAGCGTGCGCATGCCGGTCATGGAATCCTCCGGGGGAATCGGGTCGCGGGAAGGCCGCCACTGCGGACGGCGACGCAGCGGTCCTACCGCACGCCGGGCCGAGGGCGTTCGGCGAATTTCCAGACTTTTTGATGGTCGCGGCAGACAGCCGGCGGCGTATCGGAAACCGGCTCAGGCGTCGTCGAGCAGGATGATGTCGACGCTGCCCGGGCCGTGGACGCCGGTGATGAGCTCACCTTCGATGTCGGCGGTCTTGCTCGGGCCGGTGATGAAGACGGTCGAGGCCGGGCGCTGGGCGGGGCGTCGGCCGGCGAGGCGCCGCCAGTAGTCGAGCATGTCCGGCAGCAGGTCGTCGCGGCGGACGAGGGCGACGTGGTGCAGCGGCACCAGGCTCAGACCACGCGAATGCTCGGCGTCGGAGCAGCAGACGAGGGTGCCGGCCTCGGCGATGGCGGCGTGGACGTCGGTGACGCCGGCGTCGAGGTCGAACTGCGCGTCGAGGCCCCTGCCACCGCCACCGTCGCCAGGACGGGCGCGCCAGTCAACGATTTCGAAGCCGGCGTGCGTGAGCTGAGCGGGAAGGTTGAGCGCTTGCTCGAGCTCGCCGGCGTTGAGGCCGAGGCGCTTGGCCTCGTGTTCGCGCAGGAGCGTGACCAGGCACTGGCCGGCTTCGTCGCGGCTGGAGCGGTGGACGCGCATGCCCACCGCCTCGACGTTGCGGGCGAAGAGGGCCGGCAGGTCGTCGCCGACGTGGGCGAGGCGGATCAGCGACTCGTCAACATCGGGCGCGGGGTCGGCCGGGGCGGCGGCGGCGGGGGTCGCGTCGCGGCCGAGCGCGTCGCGGATGCGCTGCATGAAGGTGTTGCGGTCTTCGCCGGGTTGGGTGTTCATGGACATGGGCAGGTCCTGGGCGCGGGCGGCGCCGCGTCGGCCAAGGCCGACGGCTACCGCACTGGTGATTGCGTGGCGGCGTCCGGGGCTGTGTGGTTGACGTTCGCGGCCGGGGGCGCGGGTTGGTGATGCTTTCGCCACCAGTGCCGGAAGTTGCGCCTCGTGGGCGTGGGCAGGTCGCGGATCTGCGTCCAGCCGGCGAGCGGGCCGGGGGCGCGGCGGAGCCAGCCGCGGGCGCTGTAAACGTCGCCCTTGCCCACGCCCACGGTCACCCGCGCCAACAGGCGCGCGCCGACGCGCTGGCCGAGGTTCGCCAGGCGATACGTCGCGGGGTATTGCAGGCTCCTGGCCCAGGTGCGCATGATCACGCGCTCGGCGAGCGGGGCGAGGCGCGGCTGCTCCTCGACGCCGCGCCGGCGATGCTCGACGAGGTACTTGGGGATGTTGATCTTGACCGGGCACGCTTCATAGCACGCGCCGCAGAGGCTGGAGGCGTGCGGCAGGTCCTTGTAGTTTTCCGGGCCCTTGAGCATGGGCGTGAGGATGGCGCCGATGGGCCCGGAGTAGACGGCCCCGTAGCTGTGGCCGCCGATCTTGCGGTAGACCGGGCAGGCGTTGAGGCAGGCGCCGCAGCGGATGCAGCGGAGCATCTCGCGCGTGGATTCATCGAGGACCTTGCTGCGGCCGTTGTCCACGAGCACGACGTGGACCTCGTCGGGGCCGTCGGGGTCGGCGTCGCGGCGCGGCCCGGTGATGGTGTGGGTGTAGCAGGTCAGCGGCTGGCCGGTGCTGGAGCGGGCGAGAAGCTTGAGCAGCACGGCCAGGTGATCGTGTCGGGGCACGAGCTTCTCGATGCCCACGAACGCGACGTGGACGCGCGGGGCGCTGGTGCAGAAGCGGCCGTTGCCTTCGTTGGTGCAGAGGACGACGGAGCCGGACTCGGCGACGAGGAAATTCCCGCCGGAGATGCCGAGATCCGCGTGGCGGTACTTTTCACGCAGGTATTCGCGGGCGATCCGGGTGAGCTCCGCGGCGTCCTCGGTGTAGGGGGCGCCGAGCTCGCGCTGAAAGGCGCGGGCCACGGCCGTGCGATCCTTGTGGATCATGGGCGTGACGATGTGGCTGGGCGCGTCCCCGTCGAGCTGAAGGATGAACTCGCCAAGGTCGGTTTCGATGGTTTCGCAGCCGATGCCCTCAAGCGCCGGCAGGAGGCCCGTCTCTTCCGTGACCATCGACTTGCTCTTGACGCAGAGCTTGCAGCCGTTGGCCTGGGCGATGGCGACGGCGATGTGGTTGGCCTGCTCGCCGTCGCGGGCGAAGTGGACCTGCGCGCCCGCGGCGGCAGCGTTGTCGATGAACTGCTCGAGGTAGTGGTCGAGATGGTCGAGCGTGTGCTGCTTGATCTGCCCGGCCAGGGTGCGGGCGGCGTCGGCGTTGTCGCCGAACGCGGCCGGGACGACCTGGCGCCGGGTGGTGTCCTTGGAGTAGGTGGCGTGGTTGACGAACTGCTGAAGCTGGATGTCGCGCGTGGCGGCGTCGGCGCGCGGCTTGAGCTTGTAGGGCAGGGTGGGGAAGAGGGTGTCGTGGCTCATGCGTCGGGGTCCGGGAGCTGGTCGAGGTCGGCGAGGTCTTTGGGTCGGCCGCTGGCGAGCTTGTTTTTGCGCAGGTCGGCGAGGCTGAGGAACCTTACCGGCACTTCGGCGACGATGCCCGAGGCCGCCCGGGCATAGCACTCATCGAACTCGACACCGGAGATGGTGGTCGAGAGCTCGATTCGATAAGGCGGCCTGCCCATGCGAACGATGCTCCTGGGTTCGAGAAACAGCCCGGGCGTGAGGTCGGGCACATCAAAGCCGAACTCGCGCAACGACTCAACCACGCGCCGAGCATTGGTCGGATCCATGGCCACCCAGACATCGAGGTCGACGGTGCCGCGCGGATAGCCATGGTGCGCGACCGCGTACGCGCCGATGACCAGGTACCTAACGCTCTTCTCGTTGAGTAATCTCAATAACGCGCTGAAGTCGTCGGGAACGGGGGTCACATCCATAGTGAATCTGCCGCATGAGCTCCAACGCCGCGAGCCTCTCGGCCGGGGACTTCGACCACCAGTAGGCACGGTCCTGCGCGTCCGCCTCGGCGAAGGACGCGACAACGGAGAATGCCGTACGATCAATCTTGCGGTCCTTGAGCACGTCGCTCATGGGTTGGTCCGTCCTCCAGAAGGCATTCTATCGTCCTGGCTGCCCATCGGTCATCCCTGCTCCTCCATCAACCCCAGCGACTCCGCGACCACCTCCGCCAGGCTCTTGAAGCGCAGGGCGTCGGGGTCTTGTCCTTCCTCCCGGGCGTGTCGCCGGCAGGCCCCGGCGATGTTCATCGTGCAGCCCGCATCGTTCACCACGACCACGGGCGCGGCGGTGGCGGCGATCGCGCTGACCTTGTCCTGGACCATCTGGCCGGAAATCTGCGGGTATTTCATGGCGAACGTGCCGCCGAAGCCGCAGCACTGCTCCATCTTCTCCAGCGGCACGTACTCCAGGCCGTCGATCTGCCGCATGAGCTGGATTGATTCGTCGGTGATGCCCAGGCCGCGCAGGTGGCAGGAATAGTGGTAGGTGACGCGGCCCGGCCAGCGGGCGCCGAGCGATCGCAAGTCGACCTTGAGCACCTTGACGAGAAATTCGACCAGCTCGTAGGTCTTCGCTTCGAGTGCTTCGGCGCGGCGATGCCAGTCGGGCTCGTCCTTGAAGAGCTGGGCGTAATGCTCGCGGACCATCGCCGCGCATGAGCCGGAGGGCGTGACGACGCAGGCGGCGTCCTCGAAGACCTGGATCATGTGGCGGGCGAGGTTGCGGGCTTCGTGGTGAAACCCGTTGTTGAACATCGGTTGCCCGCAGCAGGTCTGGGCCTCGGGGAAGGTGACCTCGCAGCCGAGGTGCTCGAGAACCTTGACGGTGGCGATGCCGGCACGGGGGAAGAACGCGTCGGCGAGGCAGGTGACGAAAAGGGCGACCTTCATCGGGGGCCAGTTTACTCGAACTCGCCGTCCGTTGTCGCGGCGCGGCTCACGCCAGCGCTGGAGGCGCCAGGCGGGATCAGCCGGCACGTCGGGCGGCATACTCGAAATCGCCAAGCGCTGCGGCGAACCGCCTGGCGAGCTTCTCGCCTTGTCCCTCGTCGCGCTCGAACCGGCACGCGAGGCCCAGGTAGATGCATTGGCCGGGCTGCGGGTAGCAGTGGATCAGGCGGGCGGGCACGGCCAGCGCGTCCGAGCCGTCGGGCAGCGGGATGTGGCAGCGGTAGAAATGGGTGGTCAGCACCTGCCGCGCCGGCTGGGTGGCCGGGTCCAGCAGCAATCCGAAGCCGCCGGGGCTGATGTTGACCAGCCGGGCCTCAAGCGTCGGCCCCGGCTGGCTGGGGGCCTCGTCGGCGAACCGGTCCATCTGCACCGGCGGCAGGCCGATGTTGGACACGTCGAAGCGCTGCGGCCGGCGCTTGCGCCGGTGGCGCAGGGTCTGCCGCTCCAGGGCGGTGACGGTGCGGGCGAAGAGCTCGGCCTGCCGCTGGCCGTATTCGCTGACGCTCCACTGGCAGAGCATGCCCAGGTAAACCCTCTCGTGCTTCTGCGGGAGGACGTGGACCAGGTTCGCCTCGACCGTCACCGGCTCATCCAGCCCCGGCAAGAAAAGCCGACACCGGTACACGCGAAACTTGAAGAGATTCTCCGCCCCCGGCCGGCTCGAGTCCACCAGCAGGCCGATGCCCCCGGCGCTGACGTTCATCAACCGCGCCTCGATCGCCGGCCCCTTGACCGGGCGCAGCCCCTTGGGCGTGTCCCGCAGCAGCCGCAGCGTCACGGACGGCAGGTCCAGATGCGAGGTATCGACGCGGTAATGCTCCCGGCGCTGGTGCGAGACGAGCTCGTGCGGCGGTTCCAGGCGCAACGCCGGGACGCCGACCCGGGCATTGAGCTTGATCTCGACCTGGTCCCCCACACGCGCCTTGGCCGCCCAGCGGCCGTCGGCCTCGTGGACGCGAAGCTCCACCGTGTGCTGGCACAGCAGCCAGTCGCGCTCCTCCTCCTTGCCCGGCACCTGCACGAAGATCGCGCCATCCTCGCCCACGTCCAGCAACTGCACCACCGTTGACGGCACCAGCTCGGCGCTGCGCGCCGCCCCATCCGCCGGCTCCATGCCCGCCGAGGCCGTGTCCGGCTCCGGGGCGGGCGCATCGTCACCGTTGTCGACCTGGCGCAGCATGACCGGCCGATGCCGCTCGGTCAGAGTCGAGAGCAGCCCGTAGAAGAACTGGTAACGTGCATCGCGGCTCGTCGAGCTCACCACTGTTGCGGTTCCGTTGCATCAGCCGCGCGGACGCCGGCGCGGCAGCCTCCTCAGACCGCGCCTCCCGATCGCTATCGGCCGACTCACGGCTTCGCTTGACCGCCGCCGGCCGACACGCCGGGATCCCCGTCGCTGCTACACTTGCCTGTCATGGCGATTGTGACGCATGGATCGGATCTGACGCTTGCGCCGACGCTGCGGCCGCTGATCCAGGCCGCCGGCGGCACGCTGCGCCAGGCGCTGGATCGCCTCGCCGGGCGCGGCGTCGGGCCGGTGCAGCTCGACGCGACGCTGGCCGGGCTGCGCCCGCGCGAGCTGGACGAGCGGGCCCGGCGCGAGCTGGCGGCGCTGATCCGTCGACGCGGGGCGTACCCCGCCGGGCTCGATCTGTTCATTCCCCGCAAGCACTACCTCGAGCGCGAGCACGTCGACCGCGCGGTGGCCGCCAGCGTCGCGGCGATCGAGCTGGCCGCCGACCTGGGCCGCCTGCCGGTGAGCCTGGCGCTGCCGGTGGCGTCCGTGGATGAATCCGTGCGCCACGCGTTGGTTGAGGCCGCCGACGGGCGCGGCGTGCCGCTGGCGGTGCATGGCGAGGATGAGCTTGATGCGCTCCAGCGCTGGCTCGACGAGCTCGACCTGCCGGGCATCGGCGCGGCCGTGGACCCGGCGGCGGTGCTCGCCGGCGGCGGCGACCCGGTGCAGGTGGTGCAGCGGCTGGCTCCGCGGCTGGTCGTCGCCCGCGTCAGCGACGTGGAGCGCGGCGGCGACGCGGACGATCGCACCCACAGCCAGGCCGTGCGATGCCGACTCGGCGCCGGCGTGCTGGACGTGGCGGCCTACCGCATCAGCGTCGACCTGGCCGAGCGACGCGTCGGGCCCGTGGTGCTGGAGCTGCGCGGCCTGGCCGAGCCATTCGCCGCCGTCGCCGCAGCCCGCGGGGCATGGGACAGCGCGGCGTTCGAGGTGTGAGGCATAACCTGAGCCGTGTCGAACGACGCCCACCGGTTGCGGCGGGAATCCACGGCCAGCGTGGTGGGTTTCGCTTCGCTCTACCCACCCTACATCAGCGCCGCCACGCGAAACGTTGAGTGGCACCCGCTCAGCGCGTCTTCTTCGCGCTACCCACCCCGCAACCAGAGATCCCTGCATACGCTGGCATCGTTGCCCAGCCCGTTCTAAGCTTCCGCCATGGCCGAGAACAACCGCCAGCTCGCGGGCATCTTCGAGCAGATGGCCCAGCTCACCGAGGTGCTCGGCGGCAATCGCTTCCGCATCGGCGCCTTCGAGAAGGCGGCCCGGGTCATCGCCGAGCTGCCGCGCGACGTCAGCGACTACGAGCCCCGGGAGCTGACGAAGATCGACGGCATCGGCCAGGGCACAGCCGA
>SLDI01000535.1:0-6957 GCA_007125385.1 Phycisphaeraceae bacterium
CATCTGCCGAACCCCGACCCCCGAACCCCCGCCTTGCCCGTTATCCTGCACGCCATGAACATTCTCATCACCGGTGGCGCGGGGTTCGTCGGCTCGAACCTCGCCCGCACCATCCAGGAATCCGACTCCGACGCCGAGCTGCTCATCGTCGACGACATGCGCAGCGGCCACTTCGCCAACCTCGCCTCGGAAGGTCCCGGCGGCTGGTCCTACCGCGGCCAGGTCATCGCCGCCAACCTCGCCGAGCTCGACCTGCCGGCCGTGTTCGAGAGCTTCGAGCCCGACGTCGTCTTCCACGAGGCGTCGATCACCGACACCACCGTCACCGACCAGGCGACGATGATCGCCGACAACGTCGAGCCTTTCGCCACGCTGCTGGACCTGGTCATCGAGACGCAGATCAAGCTCGTCTGGGCCTCCAGCGCCGCGACCTACGGCACGCGCGCCAACGGCGCGACCGAGGCCCGCCGGCCCTTCCGCCTCGAGGAC
Organism: Phycisphaeraceae bacterium; assembly: GCA_007125385.1. Lineage (GTDB taxonomy): Bacteria > Planctomycetota > Phycisphaerae > Phycisphaerales > Phycisphaeraceae > SKPT01. The sequence goes on from SLDI01000535.1 coordinate 490, forward strand.
GCCGGGCGGCCCGCCAACGTCTATGGCTTCTCGAAGTGGCTGATGGAAAACCTGCACCGCAAGACCCTGGCCGATCACCCCCACCTGCACATCGTCGGGCTGCGCTACTTCAACGTCTTCGGCCCGGGCGAGGCGCACAAAAAGCACATGGCCAGCATGGTCCACCAGCTCGCGATGCAGATGCTCGCCGGCGAGCGCCCGCGCATCTTCCGCGACGGCGAGCAGGCCCGCGACCAGGTCTACGTGCGCGACGTGGTCCACTGCACCCTCGCCGCCGCCGCCGACGAGGCTCAGAGTGGCATCTACAACGTTGGCACCGGCAAGGCCACGAGCTTCAACCAGATCGTCGCCGCGCTCAACGAGGCCCTGGGCACAGACCACGAGCCCGAGTACATCGACAACCCCTACGCCTTCTACCAGGACTACACCTGCGCGGACATGACGGCGACGGAGAAGGCCCTGCGCTTCAAGCCCGCCCACGACCCGTACGACGCAATCATCGAGTACGCGCAACTGCTCAAGCAGCAGCACGAGACGGCGCCGGCGCGGTCGTGAGCGGATGTACGCAGACAGAGCAGGAACCACCGATGCACACGGATGCACACTGGTAGAAAAGTGGGAGATCAGAATAGCCCGAGCCTCCGTGAGCCCCCCAGCAAACCGCGAAGATGCGAAGAAGGCGAAGCACGCGAAGAAGATTCAGTTGGTCTAATGACGTTTTACTGGTGGATTTAACCTTGCCCGCCGGGGTGCCACGGCTTGTCCCGAAGGGCAAGCCGTGCGTTTGCCGACGATCGCACGGCTTGCCGCTTCGCGGTCAAGTCGTGGCACCCTGAGCGACGCCAATCAGTGGTAAAGCCAACCATTCAAAGGTCAATATTTTCTTGCAGCTTCGCTGCTTCGCGGCTCGTCGCGCCTTCGCGGTTTCTCAACGGCCCCGGATGATAAGCAAGCCAGGCGGCCAGGACGGCAGGGGCAAACGTGACGTTGTGATGTGGTGCTCCCCTTCGTCCGCCCCGGTTCCGCGCTGGCTTTTTCCGGTGACGCCGAACAGATGGCTGGAAGCACCCCGCCAACCGCCACGCGATGGCGGTCCCCCCGGCCCGGATTATGGGACCCGTCGGCACCTCACCCCCCGGCTCGATCACGGGCCCCCAACCAGCCGATAACAGTGATCGGACGCGCCCCGCCGCGGTGCGCGCACGCCAGCCGAGCCTCGCCATGATCGACCAGCTCTACGAGCATCTCGAGACGATCCGCGACGTGAGCGTCGACCGCGCCCTGGCCGCGGCACTGCCCACCGCCGACGCCGCGGCCCTGACGCGCATCGCCCGCCTGCTGCTGACGCGTGGCGAGCCGGCGGGCACCATCGGGCTCGTGCTGCACTTTCACCGCCTGCCCCGAGCCTTGCAGCAGGAGGTCGTCGCCCACGTCCCGGCCCTGTACCGCCCGCTGCGCGAGGCCGCGGGCCGCACCCGCGGCGAAGGCCCCGCCAACGTCGTCGAGATCGTCCACCGCGCCGCCGACGCCCACCTGACCTACCTCGTCGCCGACCAGTTGCGCCACAACGACGAGCCGCTGCGCCGCCGGGCGTCGGCCTGCCTGCTGGAGCTGGCCTACCGGGCCGCGACCAGCGATGACCCGGACGTGCTGCCGAGCTTCGACGCCACCGCCGCCGGCTACATCGCCTCGGCGCTTGACGAGGCCGTCCGCGCCTACGCCCGGCACAAGCAGGAGCCGGTCCTGCTCGCGGCCATGGCCATGCTGCCGCGCCCTGTGCCCGGGCTGGCGACGCTGCTGGAGCGTGACCGCCGCCACCCCGCCGTCCGCGCCGCCGCCAAGCTGATCGAACGCGCCGAGCATTGGCCGGCCGTCCGCGCCGCCGTGGCTTTGATCCACCTCGATCCGCTGCGTCCGGCGTGCTGCACCGGGCTGCGCCGCGCCGCCGCCGCCGGCCAGGCCGGCTCCGCCCTGGCCCACCACCACCTCTTGTGCATCGGCGCCGTCGCCCACGCCGTGGCCCGGATCGACCGACCCCAAAGCCTGCTTCCCCGGCCCGAGCAACTGCCCCACCTGCCGCCGCACGAAGCCCGCGGCCTCGGGGCCTGGCTCTCGAGCCTCGGCTTCGAGCCCGGCGAGCGCATCGCCCAGCTCGCCGGGCTGGCCACCCTGCCCGACGCCGCGGCTCGGCTCTTCGCCCTGCGCCGCCTCATGCAGCTCGCCGACGACGCCGGCGCCGCCAGCGTCGCCGCCGCCCACGACGCCATCGCCGACGCCTGCGACGACGCCGCGCTGCCCACGGCCCGCCTGGCCCTGCGCTACCTTATCGCCCGCCGCTACGCCGGCCTGTCGCGTCTGCTCGCCCGCCTGCTCAACAGCCCGCACCCGACGCTGCGGCGCATCGCCGCCGACCAGCTCGCCCCGCTGGGCTTCGCCCGCCTGTGGGAGCTCTGGCCCAAGCTCGAGGCGTCGCGCCGCCTCGCCGCCGCCCAGGCCCTGATCAAGATCGACCCCAACTTCCATCGCCAGCTCGCCGAGAAGCTCCGCGTCGACGACCGCCGGGCCCGCCTGCGGGCGTTGTCGATGATCCACGGGCTGAACCAGGGCCCGTTCTTCGAAGCCGCGCTCGTCGAGCTCGCCGCCAGCGACGACGAGGTCGTCGCTTCCGCGGCCGTGCGCGCCCTGGGCTCGGCGGAAGGCCCGGCGGCGGTCGAGTCGCTGGAAGCGGCGCTGGAGCACCCCGACGCCCGCGTCCGCGCCAACGCCGTCGAGGCCCTGAGCCAGGTGCGTTCGACCCGGCACGTCCAGAAGCTGGTGCACATGGCCCAGGCCGACGACGCCGGCCGACCCCGCGCCAACGCCATCGACGCGCTGATGCAGATGCGCACCAGCGACGCGATCCAGGGCCTGGCCCGCATGCTCGCCGACCCCCGCGCCACCCACCGCGCCTCGGCGCTGTGGCTGGTCCAGCACGCCCAGATGCTCACCCTCGCCCGTTACGTCGCCGAGATGTCGCTCAACGACCCCGATGCCGACATCCGTGGCCGGGCCAAGCGCGTCATCGGGGACATGATCGAACAGCTCAACCAACCCGAGGCCGGCCTGTCCTCGGCCGCGGGATGAGCGCGCAACGGAACCACGCGGACGCACCATGATTCCGATCACCGACAACCTCCCGCTCGCCGCCGTGCTGGCCGACGCCCGCCTCGAGCACCTGCACGCGATCCGCAACCACTGGGGCGATCTGCTCGTGCCCTTGACCTGGGCCGGCGGTGTCGCGGCGGTGGCGGGCGTGCTGCTGGCGGCCGTGGCGCTTCACCACTGGCTGCGCCGCCGCGGGCAGGAGCCGAGGCCGCGGGCGGTGTTCCGCGCCGTGGCCCGCCGGCTCGGGCTCAGCCTGGCCGAGCAGTGGCTGCTGATCCGCATCGCCCGTGCCCAGTCCCTGCCCGGCCCGTTGACGCTGCTGCTGTCGCGGCGCACGCTGCGCCTCCACGCCCGCCGATGGGCCGCGGACCTGCCCGTCTCGCGGCGGCGCAGCGTCCTGCGCCGCGTGCGCGAGGTGCGGCGGCGGTTGGTCGGCGTCGGCCACGTCCCTGAACATGCCGCCGACGAGGGCGAGCACGGCCGCGAGGGCGTTCCACTGGCTTATTGAGACGCCCGGCGAATCGCCGAGTGAGCTGTCGAACCGTCAGCTTTCCCCCGCCTGGCGGGTGCTCTCTGCGTGCCCGTTGCTTCGTGGCTTGTCCCGCGCGCAGAAAGAAGCCCACGACCAACTGGCCGTGGGCTTCGGCGGTGGGGATGGAAGGGGCGAGACTCAGTAGTCCATGTCATCCATGCCGGGGGCGCCGGCGCCTTCCTTCTTCTTTTCTTTCTTCTCGACGATCACGGCGTCGGTGGTCAGCAGCAGCGCGGCGATCGACGCGGCGTTCTGAAGCGCGATGCGCTCGACCTTGGTGGGCACGAGCACGCCCATCTCAATCATGTCGCCGTACTGGCCCGTCATCGCGTTGAAGCCGAAGTTCACCTCGTCCTTGGCCTCGACCTCGCGGGCGACGACCGAGCCGTCGTGCCCGGCGTTGACGGCGATCTGCTTGACCGGCCCGGTGACCGCGCGGCGGACGATGTCCACGCCCACCTTCTCGTCCTCGGTCAGGCCCTTGAGGTTCGCCAGCGCCTTGCGGGCCCGCAGCACCGACACCCCGCCGCCGGGCAGGATGCCCTCCTCCACGGCCGCGCGGCAGGCGTGCATCGCGTCCTCGACGCGGGCCTTCTTCTCCTTCATCTCGCTCTCGGTCGCGGCGCCGACGTTGATCTGCGCCACGCCGCCGGCAAGCTTGGCCAGACGCTCCTGGAGCTTCTCGCGGTCGTAGTCGCTGGTCGTGTCCTCGATCTGGCGCTTGATCGCCTCGATCCGGCCCTTGATGTCCTCGCTGGAGCCGGCGCCCTCGATGATCGTGGTGTTGTCCTTGTCGACGGTCACCTTCTTGGCCCGGCCGAGGTCGGCGAGCTCGAGCTTTTCGAGGTCGATGCCCAGCTCTTCCATGATCGCCCGGCCGCCGGTGAGGGTGGCGATGTCCTCGAGCATGGCCTTGCGACGGTCGCCGAAGCCCGGGGCCTTGACCGCCACGACGCGCAGCACGCCGCGCAGCTTGTTGACCACCAGCGTCGTCAGCGCCTCGCCGTCGATGTCCTCGGCGACGATCAGCAGCGGCTTGCCGCTCTCGGCGACCTTGCCCAGGATCGGGATGAGGTCCTTGGCGGAGCTGATCTTCTTCTCGTGGATGAGCACGTAGGCGTCTTCGAGCTCGGCGACCATCTCCGCCTGGTTGGTGACGAAGTGCGGGCTGGAGTAGCCCTTGTCGAACTGCATGCCCTCGACGAGGTCCACGGTCGTGTCGAGGCTCTTGCCCTCCTCGACGGTGATCACGCCGTCCTTGCCCACCTTGTCCATGGCGTCGGCGATGATCTGGCCGATCTGCTCGTCCTGGTTGGCCGAGCAGGTGCCGACCTGGGCGACCTCCCTGGATGTGCTGATGGGCTTGCTCATCTTGGCGAGCTCGGCGACGAGGGTGTTGACGGCCTTGTCGATGCCGCGCTTGAGCTGCGTGGCGTTGGCGCCGGCGGCGATGTTCTTCAGGCCCTCGGTGAAGATGGTCTCGGCGTAGATCGTCGCCGTGGTCGTGCCGTCGCCGGCGTCCTTGGAGGCCTTGGAGGCGACTTCCTTGACCATCTGGGCGCCGATGTTCTCCATCGCGTCCTCGATCTCGATCTCCTTGGCGACGGTCACGCCGTCCTTGGTGATGGTCGGCGAGCCGAAGCTCTTCTCCAGGATGACCACCCGGCCGCTGGGCCCGAGGGTGGTGCGCACTGCGCGGGCGAGCTTGTGCACGCCCCGCCGAATGGCCTCGCGGGCCTCGGCGTCAAACTTGATCGTCTTCGCTGCCATGGTCGTAGCTCCTGTGTATCGGTTGCTCGGTCTCTCTTACTGACTCACTCAACGCCCGGCACCTTCAGCACCACGTGGACAGGTGGTGCCCCTCGCCACGCCGCCGACCCCGCGCCATCCGGCGGCCATGCTCACTCAATCCACCACCGCCAGCACCTCGTCCTCGCCGAGCACGACGTAGTCCTCGTCGTCGACCTTGACTTCCTGCCCGCCCCACTTGCCGAGGATGACGGTGTCGCCCTGCTTGACCTGGAAGGCGGCGCGCTCGCCGGAGTCAAGCAGCCGCCCCTGGCCCAGCGCCACCACCCTGGCCTGCTGGGGCTTGTCGGTGGCGGTTTCGGGCAGGTAGATGCCGGACTTGGTCTTGGTCTCGGGCTCGACGCGTTGGACGAGGATGCGGTCGCCCAGGGGCTTGATCTTCATGAAAGGCTCTCCTGTTGCAGTGATGATTGTCCGTCGCGCATGCCTGGCCAGTGGCCGGCGTATCGTCGGTCCAGCAGCCGGCGGATCGCCTGGAGCAGGGCTTCGAGGTCGACCGGCTGGCTGATGACGGTGAACGCCCCCAGCCGCAGCGCCTCGTTGAGGTAGCGCTGGGCCCGCCGCCACTCGTAGGCCCCGTTGTCCACCACGACGATGGGCGGGCGGTTGGGGCGTCGCTGGAGCACCTCCAGCAGCCAGAGTCCGCCCGGCCGGGCCCCGCCGCCGGTCGAAGCCCTGCCGGCCCCGCCGGGCGTCGACCGGGTCGGTGCGGGCTCGGCGGGGGTGAGCAGGTCGATGACCGCCGCGTGGAACCGCGTCCGGTCCGCCTCGGCCAGGGCGTCCAGGCCCGAGCGCGCCAGCCACGTCCGCACGCCGAACGGCTCAAGCAGCCGGGGCAGTTGCCGGGTCCAATGCTCGATGGCGTGCTCGCGATCCTCCGTCAGCAGGACGTTGAAGCACCCCTCGCCGGCTCGCTCGTGACGCACCTGTACCATGGCACCGCAGGGAGAAGCAACCACGGTGCCGCCACCACCACCAGGCCG
>SLDI01000735.1:0-6956 GCA_007125385.1 Phycisphaeraceae bacterium
CCCCAGAACCCCGAATCTCGAACCCTTCACCCCCGCGTCGGATCGAACACCGACGTCATCCCCGTGCCGCTGATCCATGGCCCCAGGGCCGCGTCCGAGCCCGGCGTCACGCCCAGCTTGGCCTCGAGCCGCGCCACCGCCCGGGCGATCGCGCCCATGCGCGGGTTGATCGCCAGCGCCTGGCGATAGCACGCCAAGGCCCGCTCCAGATCCTCCAGGTGTGTGTAGCAGTGGCCCATGCCTGATATGGCCCCGAAGTGCACGGGCACCCGGCGGGCCGCGGCCCGGCAGGCTGACAGGGACGCGCGCCACTCGCCGAGCAGGAACCAGGCGATGCCGCACTGGTTGTAGGCCTCGGCGAAGTCGGGGTCGATCTCGCTGGCCTGCTCGAAGCGCTCGATGGCCGGCTCGTACTGCTCGCGGGCCAGCAGGGTCACGCCCTCGTGGAACGGCTCGGCGGCGGCGGGGCTCGAGGCCCGGAACCAGATCGACCACAGGCCGTGCTCCGCCATCTGGTTGACCCCCGGCTCGGGGTCGTGCAGGGCCCGGGCGAGGCAGGGCGCGGCCTCGGGGCCGGCGACCAGCCCCAGGCCGATCGCAGCGACCTGTCGCACCTCCGCCTGCGGGCATTGCAGCAGCCGTGTCAGCTCGGTCGTCGTGCACCGTTCGCGGAGCGCCTCGGCCAGGGCGGCCGCGTCGCCCCGGGCCAGGTGCGGCCGAGCCAGCCGCAGCAGTGTCTGAGCCTGCAACATAACCTGCGTTTCCGTCTCACAACGCGGGGCCGGCTCGCCCCGTCTCACCGTTGCATACCCTAGCCGCCTGCGTCGGAAAATTCCCCAGCCGGCGTGAATTTTTCATCCACCCGCCCTGCCATATCTCCCGGCCTGACCCGGTTTAACCCCCCTCGGGGCCGGGGCCGGCACGAGCGGCGGCGGGTGGCCCCCACGCCCTTCACCAGCGCTCGACCGTCACCTCGTGCTCGAAACGTGCGATCTGCGGCGTCTCGAAGTCCGCCACGGCCGGCGAGGTCGCGTTGGCCGCGGCCGCGCACAGACCCCGGGCGAGCACCTGCTCGGGCTCGAGGCCCCGGGCCTGGCCGTCGAGCAGGCCCGCGAGCAGGCAGTCGCCGCAGCCGACGGTGCTGACCACGTCGTCGGCGGTGACCGAGCAGCGCCCGCGCCACGCCCGGCCGCCGTTGAACATCGCCGCCCCGTCGGGCCCGAGCGTGACCACGACCCACGCCACGCGCCGCGCCAGGCGCAGCCCCACGTCGCGCAGCGTCGCCTCGTCCATGTCGGGATCGAGGCCGAGCGCCTCGGCCAGTTCGGCGCGGTTGGGCTTGATCATCCACACCAGCTTCCCGCCGCCGCCCTCCCCGCCACTCTCCCCGCCGCCTCCCCCGCCGCTTGCGGCTTCGCGAGGCGCTGATTCCGGCGCAGGCTCACGCGCCGCCGCCGGCAGCGCCAGCGCCACGCTCGAGGCCTCGGTCAGGAGCTTGCCCGAGACATCCAGCACGACGCGCGCCCCGCCGCCCAGGGCCATGTAGATCATGGTGTCGAAGTCGGCGACCTCGAAGCCCGGCGGCAGCGACCCGGCGATCACCAGCAGCACGCCGGGCTTCGCCAGCAGGCCGACCTTGCTGATGATCCGCTGCACGTCATGGCGTGTCAGCTCGTAGCCGTCGGTGCGCAGGTGGGTGTTGGTGTGGTTTTTGGTGTCCAGGACGGTGATGTTCTCGCGTGTCCGGCCGCGGGCGTGGAGGAACTGGGGCAGCGCCCGGCCGGGGCCGACGCCGGCGAGCAGGCGGTCGAAGGCCGGCGCCTCGGACTGGCCGGCGAACCCGGTGGCGATCGAGCTGCCGCCGAGCCGGGCCAGTGCCCGCGAGACGTTGATGCCCTTGCCGGCGGGGTAGTGCAGCACCTCGCGCGCCCCGATGTGGGCCCCGACGACGAAGTCGGTCGTCTCCAGCACCCGGTCCATCGCCGTGTGCAAGGTCACCGTCACCACCGAGCCCGGCCGCGTGTCCATGTCCTGATCCCATCTGAGTTTCACGGCCCGGCAGGGGCCGGCGATCGGTCCTCGCCGGTCAAGCCGGCCGACCGTTTGGACCGATACAACTGTAACGCAGCCGGGGCCTTTGTACCGCCGTCCACTCGATCCAGGGCCCTTACCATGACCGTCGACCGCCGCACCAGCCCACGCCTGGCCGTGTCACGCCCCGCCAAGCTCCGCTGCCCGCAGACGGGCCTGCGCTACCTGCCCGGGCGGACGTGCAACGTCTCGGCCAGCGGGGCGCTGGTGGAGTTCGACCCGGCTCCGGTGCTGACGCCGGGCCAGACGATCGAGCTGGCGATCGCCCCCGAGGCGACAGCCGGGCTGCTGCGGCCGGAGCACGTCGTCACCGCCACGGTTGTGCGGAGCCTGGCCCACGGCCGGCGCCGTTACGTCGCCGTGCGCTTCGCCCAGCCCGTGCCGCTGGCCCAGGCGGGCTGAGCCCGCCACGCGAGAGTCCACGGCGTGCCAACCGGCACCGACAAGGCCGACGACGGCCTGGTCGACGGCACCCAACGCCGTGAACTTCGGTTGTAGGGTGGGTAGAGCGCAGCCATCGCTGCGGCACCGGCGAACGCCGGTAAACCCACCAACTCGGTCGAGGATCCACGACGTTCGTGGTGGGTTTCGCTTCGCTCTACCCACCCTACATCAGCGCCGCCACGCGTGAAGTTCACGGCGTTGGGTGGCACCGGCTGCCAGCCCGGCGGGTGGGCCGACCACGCCGGGCGCGGGGTTGCCGGCGGGGCGGCAGGCAGTAGCATGCGCGGGCACCCCGGTTCCTGTTTCTCCCGTCGGGAGTCTGACATGCACGTCGTGACCATCGTCCTGAGCCTGCTCACCGTGTTGCTCATCGTGACCGATCGGTCGGCAGCCCAGGCCCCCGTCCATTCGCAGCTCTGGGGTGAGCGCGGCGAGCACTGGAGCGACGACAGCCAGTTGCCCGACGTCTCCTTCGCCGGCTACCGCCACGGCGAGACGCCGATTCCCGACTACCCGGTCATCGCCAACGTGCGCGACTTCGGGGCCGTGGGCGATGGCGAGGCGGACGACACGCAGGCGTTTCGCGATGCCATCGCCGCCGTCGAGCCGGGCGATGGCGGGGCCATCCTCGTCCCCGCCGGCACCTACCGGCTGACCGACATCATCACGCTCGACAAGTCCAACCTCGTGCTCCGCGGCGAGGGCACCGACGCCACCACGCTCCACTTCGAGCGGTCGCTCGAGCAGATCGCGCCCCGGCCGTCACGCACCGGCCACGGCACGACGACGACGCACTACTCCTGGTCGGGCGGCCTGCTGCGGATCGTCGGCCGGGACGCCGGCCGCGAGCTCGCCACCGTCGCCGAGCCGGCGCAGCGCGGCGAGCGCACCATCACGGTCAGCTCGGCCGCCGACATCGAGCCCGGGCAGATCATCCAGATCCACCAGCGCGACAACGACGAGCACACGCTGGCGAACCACCTCTACGCCGGCGACCCGGGCCTCAGCGACGGCATGGGCATCCGCCGCGCTCGCCTCGTGGCCGAGGTCATCGCGGTGGACGGCGACCGGGTCACGCTCAACCGCCCGCTGCGCTTCGACGTCCAGCGGCAGTGGCAGCCGCGCGTGCTGTCGGTGAGCCCGACGGTCACCGACGCGGGCATTGAGTCGCTGCGCATCGGCTTCCCCGGCGGGCCGTACCGCGGGCATTTCGAAGAAGACGGCTTCAACGCGATCCACTTCGTCAACGTTGATCACTGCTGGGTGCGCGACGTGCACATCCACGACGCCGACAGCGGCATGTTCATCAACGGACGGTTCTGCACCATCGAGAACGTCACCTTCACCGCCGACCGTGAGACGGACTCGGGCGACCACACGGGCCACCACGGCATCACCTTCCACAGCGACGACAACCTGGTCGTGGGCGCCGACTTCCAGACGCGCTTCATCCACGACGTGACGGTCTCGGGCGTGGCGGGCAACGTGATCTCGCGCAGCCGGGGCGTGGACATGTGCTTCGACCACCATCGCTGGGCGCCGTACGAGAACGTGTTCACCGACATTCACGTCGGCCGGGGCACGCGTCTGTGGCGCAGCGGCGGGACGGGCAACCGCGGGCGTCACACGGCCGCGCGGGCGACCTTCTGGAACATCCGCGCCGACCGGCCGCTGTCGCTGCCGCCGCAGGGCTGGGGCCCGACACCGATCAACATCGTGGCCCTCCAGGGCCTGGAGCTTGACAGCGACGACAACCCCGCGAACTGGCACGTGGAGCCGATCGACCCGGCCGCGATCGAGCCGGCGAACATCCACCAGGCGCAGCTCGAGCGGCGGCTGGGGCGGTAGGTACGCTGGCTCCCCCACCGCCGCCCTGGGAAGGTGTGTGAATTGCGTACCACTGAGCAGCCCGCCAGGGTGCGGAGTGCTTGAGAGGCGATAGCCGGCTCGGCGAACTCGCAGCTCCGCGGCGCCCAGGCATGCACGGCCGCAGTCGGAGGGTGAGGGCGCGTGATGGCGGTGGACTTCGCTTTGCTCTGCCACGTTGCATTGAAGGAAGTGAGCTTTGGCGGACGGTGATTTTCGTGGCGTGTTCGTGATCGCGGTGACGCCGTTCGATGAGGCCGGCGAGATCGACGAAGCCTCGCTGCGGGCGCAGGTGGACTTCGCCATCGAGGCGGGCGTGCACGGGATCGTCACTCCCGCAAACGCCAGCGAGTTCTACGCCCTGCTCGACGAGGAGCGGCGGCGGGTGGGACATATCGTCGTGGAGCAGGCGGCCGGGCGCGTGCCGGTCGTGTTGACGGTCAACGCTCCCTCGACGCCGGCGCTGCGCGTGCTGGCGTCGCGGGCAGTGGACGCGGGCGCCGATGGGCTGATGCTCATGCCCCCGGTGCTGCGCCCGCCACATGAGCCGGAGCTCTGGCGCTACTTCCAGGCCGTGTCGCAGGCGGCGGCCAACGCCCGGGGCGGCGCGGGCATCCCGATCATCGTGCAGAACTGCAACAAGCCCTTCGGCCAGGCGATGCCGGTGTCGTTCCTGGCGAAGCTCGTCGACGAGCTGCCCGGCATCGCGTACATCAAGGAGGAGGCCGACCCCTGCACGCACCTGATGACCCGGGTGATGGAGGCGGTGCGCGACAAGGCCCGGCTGAAGGGGGTGTTCGGCGGGCAGGCGGGGAAGTACCTCATGAACGAAGCCGCCCGCGGCGCGTGCGGCACCATGCCCGCGTGCGACGTGCCCGACGCGCACGTGGCGCTGTGGAACGCCATCGAGCGCGGCGAGCAGGCGGAGGCGCGCAAGCTCTACAACCGCCTGCTGCCACTGCTGACCATGGAAGCGCTCTACCCTTCGGTGCTCTACAAGCAGGTGCTCTGGCGGCGCGGGGTGATCCGCCATCCGGGCACGCGCAACCCATCGCATGCGCCGCTGGATGAGGTGGACCGGCGCGAGCTGGATGCGTTGCTGGACGAGATCAGCGACCTGCTGCCCGTGCACGGGCCGTTTGCGAAAGGGGCCAAGGCTTGAAGATCGACCGTGTGCGGGCGGACATCGTGGGCAACCCGTGGAAAAACTGGGTGATTGTGCGCGTCGACACCGACGAGGGCATCACCGGCTACGGGGAGGCGACGGCGCTGACGGCCGCGCCGCAGGTCGCCGAGGCGAAGGAAGTCAGCCGCTTCGTGATCGGCATGGACCCGCGCGACCCGGTGCGCGTGCGCGATGCCCTGTACAAGGGCACGTACCTGAACATGTACAAGAGCACGTGCGCGATCGAGATCGCCTGCTGGGACATTCTCGCCAGGAGCCTGGGCGTGCCGCTGTATCGCCTGCTGGGCGGGCGGGTGCAGGCGCGGCTGCGCGTGTACGCCAACGGGTGGTACAAGACCGAGCGCGAGCCCCGGGCCGTGGCCGAGCGCGCCCGCGAGGTGGTGGCGATGGGGTACACCGCGCTAAAGTTCGATCCGTTCGGCAACGCGTACCTTCAGCTCTCGCGCGCCGAGCGCAAGCTGTCGCTGGCGATCGTCGCGGCCGTGCGCGACGCGGTGGGCGACGAGGTGGACCTGCTCATCGAGGGTCACGACCGCTTCACGCCCGCGGTCGCGGTGGAACTGGGGCACGCGCTGGCGGCGTATGAGCCGACGTGGTTCGAGACGCCGGTGAACTCGCGCGACGTGGAGGCGACGTGCCACGTGGCGCGACAGATCCCGGTGCCGGTGGCGTCGGGCGAGCTGTTCAAGGATCTGGAGCAGTTCCGTCGCCTGCTGGCGGATGGCTCGGTCGGCATCGTGCAGCCGGAGCCTTTGAACTGCGGCGGGGTGTCGGGCGTGATGAAGGCCGCCGCGATCGCCGAGGCCCATGGCGCGCTGGTGGCCTGTCACCAGGCGCAGAGCCCGCTGAACACCGCCGTGAACGCTCATCTGCACACGGCCATGCCCAACTTCTTTCTGCACGAGTGCTTCGACGAGTTCCTCGAACCGTGGGCGCGGGCGGTGTTCCCCGGCGTGCCCCGCGTGGTCGATGGCTACCTTGAGCCCAGCGATGAGCCCGGCCTGGGCGTGGGCTTCGACGAACGCGAAGCCCAGCGCCATCCCTACGGCGAGGATCAGTTCATTCGCCTGTTCGAGGTCGGTTGGGAGCAGCGCCGCCGCTGATACGCAGGGCACTTGGATCGCAGGCCAAGCAAGAGGCCCGGGTGCCGTGGTCTTGGCGAATGCCAAGGCCACGAACGTGGACGCACCCTCGTGGCCTTGGCGAGCGGCCTCGCCAAGACCACGCCACCCCGCAACGTCGCCCCGCGCGGCCGAGCCCGCCCGGCGAGAGGCGCCCTCAACCCCATCACGCCCGGCGACGCCGGCGCAGCAGCGCGAGCCCGGCGAACGCAAACGGAACCGCGCTGCCGGGCTCGGGCATGGCCGCC
>SLDI01000370.1:0-6926 GCA_007125385.1 Phycisphaeraceae bacterium
GACCTCGACGGCGACGGCGAGGCGGAGGTGATCTGCGGCGAGCACGACCCGTTCTACCCCTACCGCAACCGCTGCCGGCTGTTCGTCTACAAGAAGGCCGACCCCGCCGGGCGCACGTGGAAGCGCTACACCCTCGACGACCGCTTCGAGCATCACGACGGCACGAAGATCATCGACCTGGGCGACGGCCGGCGCGGCATCATCAGCCACGGATGGACGGACAACATCTACGTGCACCTGTGGGAGCCGGGGTGAGGCGGGATGGTCGTCGGCAGGGTGCCACTGGCGGCTTGTCCGCCAGTGCCCAGGCGCACCGATGAGCCGTGATCGCCGGGTGCCACTGACAAGGCCGTCCGCGGCCTTGTCAGTGCCGGATGGCACGACGCCCCCGTCACGCCGATCATCACTGACAAGCTCCGCGGACCCCGCTTGTCAGTGGCACCCCCGTTGTCATAGCGGCGCCCACGCCCGCTCACGCCCACCGCCGCACGTCCACGCGCCCGCTGCCGCGCTCCAGGTTCACCACCATGTAACGCAGCGCGTCGCAGGCGTGATCGGGCCCGTCCTTGATCGGCTCGTCGCGCTCGGGGCGGCGGGGGTCGAAGTGGTAGCTCTGCATCGCCTCGATCAATCGCGTACAGCGCGGATGCAGCCGCAGCGTGCCGCGGTCGAGCCGGCATCGGACGCGCTCGATGCCTTCGCGGATCGTCGAGCTCTGAGCCCGCACGCGGTAGCCGTGCTCGCGCAGCACGTGAACGTCGCTGCGGCCGCTGTGGCTGTTGCGCTGTCGCCCGGCGGGGTCGACGCCGAGCCAGGCCGGCTCGCCGTGGTCGCGCGTCGCCGCCTGTCGCTGGATCAGTGACAGGTGTTCGGTGAGCGTGCGGCCGGTCTCGACGTACTCGTCGACGACGTGCAGCGCGTCGTCGCGGACCTGCGCCCAGAGCATGACCAGCGGGCTGCGCAGGCCGAAGTCCATTCCCCCGACCCACAGCGCGTCGCGCCCGTCGTCCGCCGGGGCCGCGACGTGGCTGGCGGGGTCGAAGCCGGGGTAGACGCTGTCGCTGCGTCGCGGCCGGTCGCAGACCATCTCCGCCGCCCACGTCTGCCGCGAGGTGCGATGCCACTGCGCGACCAGGTCATCGACGCTGACGAAGCCGTCGGCCTGCTTGGCCCGGCCCTGGCAGTCGCTGTAAAGCACGCACGCCCCGCAGTCGCGCTGCGGCGGACAGCGCTCGATCACGTCCAGGTAGTTCCAGCGATAGACGCGCACCGGCTTGCCCGCGGCCGCCTGGGGCTGTGCATTGTGCGTTTCATATGCTTCATCGGCCCCGCCCACCAGCCGTGCCATGAGCCCGAACGGCCGATGCATCGTGCTCAGCGCCTCGACGCGGCCGCGCACGTGCACGTCGCCGCATCGGCCGCTGCGGGTCACGAGCTGGGCCGCCTCCCAGACGTCGGGGTCGAACTCGTCGACCTCGTCGCAGCGCAGCTTGTGCACGCGCACGCCGCGCACCGACCGCTGCGACTGGGCGAGGATCTCGGCCCGGCTGCCATGGACCAGCTCGATGCGCGTGCGTGTCGGCTCGCCGGCGAGCACCGGCCGCAGCAGCTCGCGACCAGCCAGCGCCACGAGGTGCTCATACATCCGCGAGCTCTGCACCAGCGACCCGCCGAGGATGCGCACCTGCACGCCGGGCTTGAAGAGCAGGTCGAGCATCGTCGCCACGGCCCCGAGCAGCGTCTTGCCGCTGCCCCGCGCCGCCCAGACGACGATGTCCGCCGCGCCGCCGTCCTCGAAGAAGGCGTCGCACAGGTAGTCGAACGGCGCGGCCGACCCCTCGCCCAGGGCCGTGCGCGCCACGTCCAGCCCGAGGGTGACGCGCACGAAGCGGTGCAGCTCCTGGGCCGAGCGCGGCCGCAGCGCCATCAGCGTCGCCAGGCGGCGCTCGGCCGCGCTTCGATCCTCACTCATCCTCGTCCCCCCTGCCGCCGGCGTCGTCCGCCTCGCCATAGATCATCGCGCGCAGCGCGGCGATCTCGCGGGCCTGGCCACCGCCGGCTTCGTTCGCCGCATCGTCGGCCGCCGCGTCGGCGCGCTTCAGGTCCAGCTTGAGCAGGTCGACGCACGCCCGCCGCGCCTGGTCGTCGCTCGCCGCCTCGCCCTCGGCGGTGGCGAGGTTGATCAGCCGCGTCGCCGCCAGCAGGCGGTAGCGGCTGAGCAGCAGTTGCGTCTGCATGTCCGCCAGCACGCACAGCCCGCTCAGGCAGCGCTGCGTCGTCGCCTGCCCCGCCCAGGCCGCCAGGTCGTCGGGCGTCAGCTCATGCGCCGACGCCAACGCCACGACATCATGCTCGGCATTGAAAATGTCGCGGATCAGCGCCGCGTGCTTTCTGTTCGTCAACTTCTTCGTCATGTCAACTCCATCGCGGGGTCCTTCCTGAGGCACCCACTCACACCATGTCCCTTGCCTTGTCAGTGCGTCACGGCGATTCGCACTGACAAGCTCCGCGGACTCCGCTTGTCAGTGGCACCCACCTCAGGAACACTTCCTACGCACTGATCAACCAGGTCGCTGCGTATGCCTCGCGTTCTTCGCCCGCTTCGCTTCTTCGCGGTTATTGACAGGCCCCTCGCCCGTCACCATCGCCATCAGCGCCTGCTCGCGCGTGCCGCCGATCGCCTTCAGCCTCGCCTCGAGCGTGCGTCGCTGGTCGGGCAGGAGGAAGAAGTGCACCGCCTCGGGCATCGTCTCGGCGGGAACCGGCGGTCGCGGCCGGGCGACCGCGGGTGTCATCTCACGCAGCCGCTTGAGCCGCTTGTCGCTGTCGGGCAGGTGTCGGCCGAGCTCCGCGCGCTCGACGCGCCGCCCCAGCTCGCGCAGCAGCGCCGCCCGCTTGCGCGCATCGTCCTGGCCCTGGAGCCGGTTCAGCGTCGCCAGCAGCCACAGCGCCTCCTCGTCGTCGACCTCCCACACGAGGCACCGCGCCGCGGCCTGGCCCAGGCGGCGCAGCGCCTCGACGCGATGATGCCCGTCGAGAATCTCGTAGCCCTCGCCCCGCGGCCGCACGATGATCGGCGGATACCGCCCGGTGGCCTCGATGTGGCGCACGAGCCTCGCGAGCATGCGCTCACCCATGACGTTGCTGTTGTGCGGGTTGGCCCGCAGCCGCTCAAGCCCGATCTCGCTGATCTCGTTCATCGCCCGCTCCGTGGTTGTGATGCAGGTAGTACACCGGCCGGCACACGAGGCGGCGGCGCGCCTCGGCCAGGGCGTCCGACTCGTCGCCGCCACCGCGCCCGCCGCAGCGACGCCGCCAGCGCATCAGCTCGCGTTGGAACCATTGGCGCTGCGCCGTGGGCAGCGCCTCGAGCCGGGCGGCGATCCGCCCGCTCGACGCCAGGTCGATCACCTCCAGGCCGGCCCGGCTCATCGCGGCGAACAGGCGCGCGTCGTGCTCGTGCATCGGGGGCGGGTAGGCGGTCATGCCCGCGCGCTCGAAGAACGGGTTGACCCGCCCCATCGCCGCCAGCGCCTCGGTCAGGGGCGTCTCGGCGGTGTCGAGCGCCCGGCGCACCAGGCGCACCGCCAGCCCCAGCCCGCGCCAGCGCGGGTCGATGATGACCCGGCTGATGCAGCGCAGCTCGTCGGCGAGAAGCCGGGCACGCTCGCCGTGGCTCAGCCACCCGCCGTAGCGCTGGCGCGTGGCCCACTCGCGCATCGCGCAGCGCAGGGCGGGCATCGACTCGACCAGCACGGCCGCCACGCGATCGCCGACGCCGCGCCGCCTCAGGTATCGCCCCACCACGCCCGGCCGACGGTCGCGCAGCGTCAGAACGCGCATCGCCGTGCCCGGCCGGGCCGCGCGATAATGATGCCCCGCCAGCGCGGCATAATCCGCCATGCCGCCCCGCGCCGCGATCAGCGCCTCGGCCTCGGGCAGCGCGCCGCCGCGCCGCATCGCCTTGAACCGCTCCACCACCGTGCCCGCCATCTTCTGTTGACCTTTTCGTACGGAACCTGACTCGGGCCAGTAAGAGTCGCTGTGAAGCACTGACAAGGCCGAAGACGGCCTTGTCAGTGGCACCCAACGCCGTGAACGATTCGGCGGCGGCGCTAATGTAGGGTGGGTAGAGCGAAGCGAAACCCACCACGATGCTCGTAGATCCAGGGCAAGACTGGTGGGTTTCGCTTCGCTCTACCCACCCTACATCAATAGTTCACGGCGTTGAGTGGCACCGCCTTCGCCGTGCCCAACGGCGAAGGACCATTTGCAGAGTACGGCTGTGTCCGAAACCCTCCTGATCGGGTGCCACACAGCACGCCGAAGGCTGCTGTGTGTGAGCAACCGTGGATCGCCGCAGCACACAGCACTCTGTCGGAATGCTGTGTGGCACCCTGCATACACGCGCTAAGGATCATCCCTGCGCACCACCTGCACCGCCTCGCCCAGCGGCTTGTCCACCAGCACGTCCGGCTCCAGGGCCTCGAGCAGATCGTCATGCGACGTCGCCACCACCGCCGCCACACCGGCCACACCGGCCACGCCCGCGTCGCTTGCAGGATCATTGACCTGCCGGAGCCAGCGGCGCAGGTTCCGCGCCACGACTTTGGCGGTGAGCCGGTCGAGCGTGGCGGCGAACTCGTCGGCCAGCAGCACCACGCGCGGCGCCCCCGGCTGCGCCTTGCCGCCCGCCCGTTGCAACGCCGCCTCGGTCATCGCCATCGCTCGCGCCAGCAGGAGCCGGTAACGCTGCCCCTCGCTCAGCTCACCCGGCCGGCGCAGCATCACGAACGCATCGCCCAGGCCCGCCAGGCTCAGCCAGCGCATCGCCGACGCCAGCGGCTGCTCCGGCGCCAGCGCCTCGATAACCGGGCGGTCGGCGGCCGGCTCAAGGGCGTCGAAGTCGATCAACGCGACGCCGCGCCGCGGCAGCTCGTCGCGCAGCAGCCGCAGGATCGTCGACTTGCCTCCGCCACTGGGCCCGGTGACGAACATCAGCTCGCCGGCGTTGAGCTCCAGCGTCGTCGCCGGCACCACGTCGACAAGGCGCGACGCATCGACGCCCAGCCCGAACATCGCCACGACCTCCAGCACGCGCCGGCCGGGCTCGGCCACGGCGGTCTCCACCCGCTTTGTCAGATCCAATCGCATCAGTCACCCCTCAAGCTCGCGCATCTGCTTGCCCTTCCGTGTGCATCCGTGTGCATCGGTGGTTCCATCTCCGCTCACATCACCTGCGCCAGCGTGCGGATGGTGCGCATGTGCTGGCGGACGTAGTGCAGCGAGCTGGCGCGTCGGCGGGCGGCGTCGCGGAGGCTGCGGCCTTCGAGCACGACCAGCCGGGCCGTCGGGCGCACGTCGCGCGGCAGCAGCTCGCCGCGGCCGGCGACGAAGCGGAACAGCGGGTCGCGCATGCGGCGCAGGATCTGGGCGACGCGGCGCTGCAGGCGGCGCGGGCGCTCGCCGGCGAGCTGGGCGAGCTGGGCGATCGACAGGCCGTGGCGGTAGACCTGCTCGATCAGCAGCCGCTCGTCGGTGGGCAGGTGCTCGGCCAGGGCCAGCAGGCGCTCGGCGGCGTCGCGGCGCTCGTGCACCGCCTGGCGATGGGTAAGCTGTGCCCGCTCGACCGCCTGGGTCCGCTGCGCCATCGTTCGCGTCATCCCTGTTGCCTCGACGTTAGGTTTATGTTAATATCCGCCGGCATTACACCACGGCCAGGAGGCCGCGTCAAGGAGAAGTTCAAGACACATTGAACACCCGCTGCCGAGGCGCTGTCATGCAAACCGTCGGACAGATCGTGCGTCAGAGGCGCGAGGCCCTGGGCCTGACGCTGGCCGCGCTGGCGGCCCGGGCGGGCACGACCAAGAGCTACCTGTCGATGATCGAGAACCACCGCGTGACCAACCCGCCGGCCTCGGCGACGCTGGCGGCGCTGGAAAGGGCGCTGCGCCTCGAGGCGGGCGAGCTTCAGGCGGCCGCGGATTTCCAGAGCGCCGGGCCGGAGATCCGCCGCCAGCTCGCGCTTCTGGCCGACGACGCCCAGCGCGGGCGCGAGCTGGCCCGCTGGCTCAAGCACAACACGTCGCGCCGCGCCGGCGGGGGCAAGAACCTGGACAAGCTCCACCGCTCGGGGCAGCTCCGCCGGCGCATCGAGCGCATGCTGGGCGACGTGGAGATTTCGGCGCGTCAGGCCCCGACACTGGCGGGGCGCGTGCCGTTGATCAACAAGGTCGCGGCGGGTTACCCCACGGGGTTCACGGACCTGGATTACCCGGCCCGGATCGCGGACGAATCGGTCCCCGCCCCGCCGCATCTCGACGACCCGGACGCGTTCGCCGCGACGGTGGTGGGCCAGTCCATGCTGCCGGAGTATCGCCAGGGCGACATTGTCGTGTTTTCGCCGGCCGCGGACGTGGTCAGCGGCTGTGACTGTTTTGTTCGCCTGCTGCCGGACCATGAAACGACCTTCAAGCGTGTGTTTCTCGACGAGGAGGCGGGCACGATCCGCCTTCAGCCGCTGAACCCGAGCTTCGCCCCGAGCGTTCACGAGCGCGAGCAGGTCGCGGGCATGTACCGCGCCGTGTGGCGCATGAGCCCGGTGTGAGCGCGGGTTCATCGTCCGTTGAACATGCGTCGCCCTCCTGTCCCTGCTCGGGGCGTCGGGTCCGTGCGCACGGCGGTGGCGGCCCCGGCGCACGGATCGCCGCGGAACCGCGCTGCGCACGGCGGCGGCGATGAGCCCGGACGCTCTGAAGAATGACACACGCGGCGGGTCGATGCGTGCGCACAACGCGATGGCAGGCTAGTGTAGGCCGCCACAAGTAGTGTTCTGTAACGCTCGATTCTGCCGATCAACAGGTATGCGAAGAGCCACGCCCATCTCGTTGACCGAAGCCGAACGCCGCAACCTTGAGCAGCTCAGC
>SLDI01000348.1:0-6926 GCA_007125385.1 Phycisphaeraceae bacterium
CATGGCTCAATCATTTCGTTTGGGGTGACGAGCTGGTAACGCTCAATGAATACATGAGGCCGATTCAAAAGTTCAACAGTTGGTCCGAGCAATACAACGGCCAACTCGTCGTCGGGCCAGGCGAGGACAACATCGCCTGCCCCGAGATCGGCACGTGGGACGAGCGCCTGTTCGCGCGGCCGTACGTCGCGAACGTCAACGCGGTCGGTGGCATTCCCTGGGGTGCTCCGCCGTACCCGCACGGCCAGGTCATGCATCAACATCCGTTCCACCAGGATGCCCATGTCGTCCTCGGAACACGCATCGAAGCGTTTGACCGGCCGGCATCACGATTCATGGTCTTCGAGTCCGATCGTGGCAACGACATGGATCGCTATATCGCCACTGAGCAGGAACTGCTTGACCAACTCGATGACGAGATCCGCAGCACGCGGCTGCTGGGCGCCATCGGCACGTACATGTTCCGGCATCCCAACATAACGATGAACGTGGTGATGATGGACGGGCGGGTGCATCGGTTCACGAACGACCCGGCCATGTTCGGGCCGGAGCGGTTCAGCCTTGAATAGCACGAGGAGGCGATCATGGCACGATGTCGGGCATTGAGTCTCGTGGAAGTGCTGGTGCTGCTGTGCGTGGCGGGGCTGCTCGCGGCGGTGGTGCTGCCGGCGGTGGCGCGGCAGCGGGCGGCGGTGCGGGCCGATGAGTGCGCGATGCACCTGCGGACGATCGGGCAGGCGTGGCACGTGTTCGCCGACGATTTCGAGGGTCGGGGGCCGGGGCATGCGGACAACCCGCAGGCGCAATTTACACCGCACCGTTGGCAGGCGTGGCTGAATCATTTCGTCTGGGGTGAGGAGTTGGTGGTGCTGAACGAGTACATGCGGCCGATTCAGCAGTACAACGGTTGGCACGAGGAGTACGGCGAACAGCTCGAAGCCGAGGCGGGTGAAGACAACCTGGCTTGCCCGGAGATCGGCAATTGGGACGAAGGCATATTCGCCCGGCCGTACATCGCGAATATGAACGCGGTGGGGGGGCCGGGTTGGGTCTCTCCGCCGTACCCGCACGGGCAGCGGATGCACCAGCATCCGTTCCATCCTCACGCCCAGGTCTGGTTGGGCACGCGTATTGACGCGTTTCACCGGCCCGCGGCGCGGTTCATGGTCTTTGAGGCCGATCGGGGCAACGACCAGGATCCGTACCGCCTCGCGGAGCGCGATCTGCTCGAGCACCTCGACGACGAGACGCGCAGCACGCGGCTGCTGGGCGGCGTCGGCACCTACATGTTCCGCCATCCCAACATAACGATGAACGTGGTGATGATGGACGGGCGGGTGCATCGAGTGACGAACGATCCGGCCATGTTCGGGCCGGAGCGGTTCAGCGTTGAATAGCACGAGGAGGCGATCATGGCAGGATCTCGGGCGTTGAGTCTGGTGGAAATCCTGGTGCTGCTGTGCGTGGCGGGGCTGCTGGCGGCGGTGGTGCTGCCGGCGGTGGCGCGGCAGCGGGCGGCGGTGCGGGCCGATGAGTGCGCGATGCACCTGCGGACCATCGGGCAGGCGTGGCACCTCTTCGCCCACGACTTCGACGGCCGGGGGCCGGGGAATGCGAGCAATCCGGCGCTACCCGGTGCGACCTACCGTTGGCATGCCTGGCTGAATTACTTCGTCTGGGGGGATGACCTCCGCGGGCTCAACGAGTACATGCGGCCGATTCAGCGGTTCAACGGCTGGGCGGAGGAATACAACGCGGAACTGGTCGTTGAACTGGGCGAAGGCAACATTGGCTGCCCGGAGATCGGTACGTGGAACGAAGGCACATTCGTCCGGCCGTATATCGCGAATATAAACGCGGTGGGGGGGCTGGATTGGGCCCATCCGCCCTACCCGCACGGGCAGCGGATGCGTCAGCATCCGTTTCATCCTGATGCCCGGGTGTGGCTGGGCACGCGGCTGGATGCGTTTCACCGGCCGGCGGCGCGGTTTATGGTCCTTGAGGCCGATCGGTATAACGATCAGGATCCGTACCGGTCCCCGGAGCGCGATCTGCTCGAGCATCTCAACGAGGAAACACGCAGCACGCGCAACGTTGGCGGCTTCGGCACCTACATGTTCCGACATCCGAACGTGACGATGAACGTGGCAATGATGGACGGCCGTGTGCATCGGGTGACGAACGACCCGGCCATGTTCGGGCCGGAGCGATTCAGCCTTGAGTGAACCTCTTACCGGAAATCGAGGGGACATCATGTTGCGTTTGGCAATGACAATGACGTCGGCGGCGGTGTTGACGGCGGTGCTTTCAAGCGGCGTGGCCGGGGCACAGTGGACGGTGATCGCGCAGCAGGGTGAGCCGGTGCCCGAGGGCGACGCCGTGTTCGGCACCCTGCTCAACCCGTCGCTGAACAACGCGGGGCAGGTGGTGTTCAGCGCCGTGCTGGATGCGGCCGACGGCGGCTGGCTGGGCGAACGGGGGCTGTACATGCACGACGGAGCGCTGGCGAAGCTGATGCGCACGGGCGACGCGCTGCCGGGCGGCGACGGGGTGTTTGACTTCCCCGGCGTGCCGGTGCTCAACGGGGCCGGGCAGGTGGCGTTCACGGCCACGCTGGACGACACGCCGGGCGGGTGGTTCGTCGATGACGAGGCGCTGTACCTGCATGACGGGGCGGCGCTGCTGGAGCTGGCGCGGGCCGATGACGTGGTGCCGGAGGGCGGGGGGCGCTTCGAGAGCTTCGAGACGCCGGCGTTCAACGACGCGGGCCAGGTCGCGTTCGGCGCGGCACTGCGCCACACGACGGGCGGCTGGCTGGTCGACGACGAGGGGCTCTACCTGCACGACGGGGCGGCGCTGACGAACGTGGCGCGGACCGGGGACGCGGCGCCCGGCGGCAGCGAGCTCTTCGACTGGCTGGGCGCGGCGGAACTCTCCGGCGGCGGGCACGTGGCGTTCCGCGCCGGCCTGCGCGACCCGGGCGACGAGTCGCCGGCGGGCGAGGGGGTCTATCTGCACGATGCGGCGGGACTGAGCGAGCTGGTGCGCACCGGCGAGATGGAGCTGCTGGAGCACTGGAACCCGAACACGCCGGCCGAGGAGCACGCGATCGTGGGCGTCAGCCGCGTAAAGGTCAACGCGGCCGGCGGCGTGCTGTTCCATGCGACGCTGGAGCTGGAGGTGGCGACACGGCAGGCGGTGTTCATGCACGACGGCGCGGAGCGCGTGCTGATCGCGGCCGACGAGCAGTTGGCCTTCGGCGCGGAGCCCGGCGCGAGCGACGAGATCTTCGTCGGTTTCGATGCGTCGGCGATCAATGATGCCGGGCGGGTGGCGTTGGCGGCGCGGCTGCCTAACGACGAGCCCTTCGAGCCGAACGTTCGTCCGGCGCTCTACCTGTCCGATGAGCAAGTGCAGATGGAGATTGCTCGTGGCGGCGACGCGACACCGCGCGGCGGGGTGTTCGGGGATTTCAGCGACCTCGCGGTGCTCGCCGGCGGGCAGGTCGTGTTCAAGAGCGCGGCCGGGCTCGACGAGGCCGGCATCTACCTGGCCGACGGCGCGGAGTTGGTGGAGCTGGTGCGCACGGGCGACGCGTTCGGGTCGATCAACATCGAGCGGCTGATCGGGCCGGTGCGCGCCAACGATCACGGGCAGGTCGTGTTCGTGGCCAGGTCCGACGGCCAGCGGGTCCTGCTCAGCGCCGCGCCGACGCTGAACTGGCGCGGCGGCGCTGCGGGGGACTGGGACGAGCCGGACAACTGGACGCTGGGCCTGTCGCCGGCGGCGCCGCATCGGCTGGTGGTCGAGCGCGAGACGGCGGTGTCGATCGCCGGGCCGGCGGACGACGCGGCGGTCCTATCGCTGACGCTGGGCGGCGATGAGCCGGGCGCGGGCGCGGTGACGCTGAGCCTGGGCGCGGGGGACCTGGCGGCGAGCGAGCACGTGCACCTGCGCGGCTCGGGGCAGCTCGTCGGCGGCGGGCGCGTCGCGACGCCGGTGCTGGTCAACGACGGCGCCATCGAGCTGTCGCCGGCGAGCGTGCTGACAATCGACGGCGATTACGAGCAGGGCGGTGACGGGTCGCTGCGCCTGGAGGTGGATGCCGGCGGGGCGGGCCGGGTGGAGGTCGGCGGCGTGGCGAGCCTGGCGGGCGGGCTGGAGGTGGTGCTCGACGGGGCGAGGCCGGAGTCGGGCAGCGTCCTCGCGGTTGTGCTCGCCACGGGGATCAACGGGGCCTTCGATGCCCAGGCCGTGTCGCTGCCGGGCGAGGACTGGGCGCTGCACTACGGCGATGAGGCGGTGGCGCTGAGCTACCAGTTGCTCGTCGGTGACATGAACCGAGACGGCGTGGTGGACACGGGCGACGTGGCGCCGTTCGTACTGGGGCTGACGAACCGTCAGGCGTACATCGACACGTACGGGATCGACCCGGCATTCGTGGGCGACATCAATGGCGACGGAGCGTTCGACACCGGCGACGTGGCGCCGTTCGTGCAACTGCTGGTGGGCGACGGGGCGTCGGTGCCGGAGCCGGGGACGGCGGTGCTGATGGGCGTGGGGGTGCTGGGGCTGTTGCGTCGGCGTCGGGCCCAGGCCTTGGGCTGGAGGCGAACCCTGGATTAGCCGGCCCGGGCGGTAGTGTGGCGCGCATGCGGCGGCCGGGAGGCATGCCATGACCGACACGGCCACGACGGGGCAGGACCAGGGGCTGGCGCCGGCGGCGACGCAGGTGCCGGCCGCGGAGGCGGCGGTGGGCGCGGCGGGGACGACGGGCGTGGCGGGGACGGGCGTGGCGGGGACGGGGTCGTGGCTGACCCGGCTGGCGGATCACAACCCCTTCTACCTGCTCAGCGGCGTGTGCCTGCTGCTGGGGTGCTTCCTGGTCTCCTCGGCCGTGGGCGAGGAACGCGAGTGGGCGGCCGGTCTGCTGCTGGGCCTGCTCGCGACGACATGGGCGTATGAGCTGATCGCCCTGGGCCTGGGAATCTACCTCGTGCGTCGGCTGGGCCTGGTGCGCGACGGGGCGTACCTGCTGGCGGTGGCGCTGGTGCTGCTGGTCGACGGCGCGCTGCTCTACAACGAGCTGATGATGCTGGCGCCGCGCCTGGCGACGGGCGTGGCGGTGGCGGCGCTGGTGCTGGCGCCGGTAAAGCTGGGGCTGCTCGTGCATCTGCTGGGCGTACCGCTGAACGTGCGGGCGTGGGTGCTGGTGGGGGTGAGCCTGGTGGTGCTGCTGAGCCTGCCCGGCGCGGTGCGGGCGCTGGCGCAGGCGGAGATGCTCGACGCCGCGTGGCTGTATGGCGGGTGGTGGTTGGCCGGGACCCTGGTGGCGGTGCATGGGGTGGAGCGGTTGCGGCGGGACGTGGGTGAGGTCTCGACACTGGCGCGGTTGGTGCGCGGGGCGGTGCTGGTGCTGCCCTGGGCCTCGGTGATCGGTCACCTGCTGGCGCTGCACTATGTGTTCGAGCAGCGTCTGCTGCTGGATCACGTCGGGCCGATGCTGCTGGGGTTGATGGTGTACGCGTGCGCGCAGATGCGCGGGCCCGGCCAGGGGCGTGCGGTGGTGGCGGCGATCGTGGGGTTGTGGGCGGTGATCGTGTCGCTGCCGGCGGCGGCGGAGCTGGAGTTCGCATTGGCGTGGGCGGGGGATTGGCCGGTGACGTCGCTGCGGGTGATGTTGATCGCGACGGGGCTGGCGTGGCTGGTGGTGGCGGCCGTGCAGCGGCGCGGTTGGTGGCTGGCGGGGTTGTCGCTGCTGGTGTTCGTGCTCGCCGGGGCCGGGCACACCCGACAGGCGATCCGCGACGGGTTGGTGCAGTGGTGGAATGACGGATTGGAGCGCGTGCGCGGGCTGCTGCCGGAGACGCAGATGCAGTGGGGCCTGACGGTGCTGGTGCTGGCGTTCGTGTTCCTGGCGGTGGGGCTGGCGGTGAGCGTGGTGGGGGCGCGGGTGCGGCGTCAAGGCCACGATGATGCGGGCAAGTGACGGTGGTCGGGGCCATCCACCGGGTTGCGGCCCGGTGCGATGCGTGTGGTGATCTCGTGACCTGTGGTGCCCGTCAGGCGTGTCGGCAGAGTTGCTGGGGCTGGATGTTCAGGCGCGCGAGATGGGGGTTGAGGTCGTTGATGAAGCGTCGGCCGTCGGTGGCGTAGCCGGCGGTGGGGGCGAGGTCGGGGACGTGGCCGGTGAAGTAGGCGTTGAGCCGGGCCATGAGCAGCTCGCGGGTGTACTTGGCGATCATGGAGGCGAGGGCGACGGGCAGGTGACGCGCTTCGGCGTCGGTTTCGAAGCTGACGGTCATGGATCGGCCGAAGCCGGTGATGCGGTAGGCGGAGCGGTTGTCGGATTCGTCGAGAATGGCCAGGCGGGCGTCGGGAAAGGCCAGGGCCAGCGGCTGGAGGTAGTGTGTGCGGCCGGACTGCCGGTCGACGACGACCAGCGGCGAGGCTGAGCCGTGCACGTTCCAGATGGTGCGCAGGTGGCGCGAGACGAACGTGAAGCTGGTGGCGGCCTTGGAGCGGGTGGCGGCGAGCATCTGGTTGAAGCGGTCTTCGAAAACGACGGCGGCGCCGAAGTCGGCCAGGGCGACGCCGGCGTCATGGGCGGCGCGGGTGAGCATGTTGGCGGCGATGGCGAGCTCGTCGGGGGCGGTCTCCGCGGGCAGGCTTTGCCAGGGGCGGTCGTGGCCGGGGGCGTACCAGGGCAGGTGAGCCAGGTCCTGGTGAGTGGTCTCGCCGAGTGCGGTGAGCCAGGTGTCGAGGCGGGCCAGGCGGTGGCCGGCGAGCCTGGCGAAGGCGAGGCAGCCGGTCTCGAGGTGGTGGAGGCGGCCGGCGGCGGAGGAGGTCAGCTTCTTGGAGTCGGCGACGGCGATGCGCTGGCGTCGGCCGCGCCGCTGCTCGGCGAGCGATCGGCAGACGGCGGC
>SLDI01000660.1:0-6922 GCA_007125385.1 Phycisphaeraceae bacterium
CGCTGCGCTGCACCCGTGGCTACAGCCCCTCGCCCCTGCGGGGCGATCCCGAATGATCGATCCATCGGCGTCGCATGTGCGGCGTCGGGGCCGGGTGCTCAGTAGACGGCCCGGCCGCCGGACAGGTCGTAGGTGAAGCCGGTGGTGAAGCTGTTGTCGGGGCTGACGATCCAGGCGGCGGCGGCGGCGAACTCGTGCAGCGCGCCGCAGCGTTTCATGGGGATCTTGTCGGTCATGTACTTGACCTGGGCGTCGGGCATCTGCTGGACCATGGCGGTGCGGATGACGGCCGGGGCCAGGGCGTTGACGGTCACGCCAGTCTCGGCGTACTCCTTGCCCATGACCTTGGTCAGGCCGATGACGGCGGCCTTGGAGGTCGAGTAGGCGAGCATGCCGGCGTTGCCGTCCTTGCCGGCGATGGAGGCGATGTTGAGGATGCGGCCGTAGTTGCGTGCGAGCATGTGGGGCAGCGCGGCCTGGGCCATGATGAGCGTGCCGTGGAGGTTGACGCGCATGACGTGGTCGAAGTCGGCGAGCTCGACCTCGTGGGCGAGGATGCCGGTGCGGCCGGTGACGCCCGCGCAGTTGACGAGCACGTCGACACGGCCGTCGGCGTGGGCGACGGCGTCGACGGCGGCGCGGGCGGCGGCGGGGTCGGTCACGTCCACGGCGTGGGCGTGGGCGGGCCCGAGCTCGCGTCGCGCCGCGTCGAGCTTGTCGGCGTCGCGGTCGAAGATCGCCACGCGGGCGCCGAGGTTGATGAGGTGGCCGGCCAGCGCGCGGCCGAGGCCGTCGGCGCCGCCGGTGATGAGGGCGGTCTGCTCGTGCCAGTCGTTGGGGCGGGCATCGTTCATGTGGCGGGGCTCTGGGGGAAGGGGCGCAGGCGGTCGTGATTCAGTCGCACGCCGAAGCCGGGCTCCTCGGACAGGTGCACGCGGCCGTCGACGGGCAGGGGCTGATCCAGCAGCAGGTCGAAGATCTGGGCCAGGCTGGCGCCGTCGCCGCCGGTGACGAACTCGGCGTAGGGCGAGCCGGTGTTGGCCATGACGAAATGGAAGGGATAGACGTTGGCGCCGTGGGGGATGACGGGGATCTGGTGGGCGCGGGCGAAGGCGGCGATCCAGAGCGTGGGCGTCAGGCCGCCGATCCAGTGCAGCTCGGGTTGGATGATGTCGCAGGCGCCGGCCTCGATGAGCTGGTGGAAGGCCTTGTGGTGATACTCCATGTTGCCCACGGCCAGGCAGATGGGGGCGATGCGGCGGCGCAGGTCGGCGTTGGCGCGGGCGGCGTATCCGTTGGGCAGCGGATCCTCGAACCACTTGACGGCGCAGTCGCCGACCATGGCGGCGAGGCGGCTGGCGAACTCGATGTCCCAGGACATGTAGCAGTCGACCATGATCTCCTTGGCCGGTCCGACGGCGTCGCGGAGGTCGCGGATGATGTCGGCCATGGCGAGCAGGCCTTCGCGGCCGGCCTCGAGGCCGTGGGGCGCGGCGATCTTGACGCCGAGGAAGCCGCTGTCGCGCCATTGGCCGGCGGCGTCGGGGTGGGTGGTGAGGTAGCAGGGGATGCCTTCGGGCTTGGTGGCGCCGCCGATGAGGCGATAGACGGGTTGGCCGAGGATCTTGCCCTTGAGGTCCCACAGGGCGAGGTCGACGCCGGCGATGGCCATGCCGACGAGCCCGCCGAGGCCGTACGGCAGCGAGGCGCGGTGCATCTGCTCCCAGATGCGTTCGCTGTCCAGGGGGTTGCGGCCGATGAGGAATCGGCGGAAGTGGTTGCTGATGATCTGGCAGGCCATGGGGCCGCCGTAGTAGTTGGCGCAGACGCCGACGTGGCCGGTGTCGGTCTCGATCTCGATGGCGTAGTGCTCCTGGCCGGGCCCCATCCAGGAGCGGCGCTGAGCGGCGTAGTCCGGGTAGATCGACATGGGGTTGGCGACGCGGACCTGGGTGACCCAGCCGCGCTGGGCGATGTCGCCGGATTGGCGGTCCGAGGCGAAGTGGCTGCTGGTGCGGGGCAGGTGGAGGCGGACGTCGGTGATCTGCATGGGCGCTGTCCGTGGCGGGAGCGGCGGGCCGGGTCGGGCCCATGATAAGGATCGCGCGAGGGCGGTGGCGCTGGCCATGGGAAGAGGTGCCTGAGGTGGAGGCGGGGTTTATCATGGCCGGGCCGATCGGGTGGGGGATTGGAGTCGAGGGATGAGCGCCTGGCTGGTCGAGGCGGCGGCACCGCTGCGCAGCGCCGAGTTCTGGTTGATCGAGCTGGCGAAGGTGCTCAGCGTCTACAGCGCGGCGTGGCTGGGCGGCCAGGCGGTGGCGCGATGGGGCGTGCGCGTCAACTACACGCGCAAGGTCAACCACTTCGTGATTTTCTTCGTGCCGCTGCTGCTGGTGATCGAGCTCGAGGCCGAGCGCACGCTGGTCACGGGGCTGGTCAGCGGGGCGGTGTTCCTGGTGATGCTGGGGCTGTTCGTGCGGCCGATCCGATCGCGGGTCGGCGTGCTGGCGACGATGTTCCGCTCCTACGATCGGCCGGAGGACCGGCCTTACACGCTGCTGTGGCTGAGCACGCAGGTTGTCGCGGGGTACGCGGTGCTGATTCCGCTGGCCATGAGCTTCAATGCCCTGGGCCGGCCGGAGCTGACGTACATCCCCATTCTCATCAACGCGATCGGCGACGGCCTGGCCGAGCCCGTCGGCGTGCGCTTCGGCCGGCATCCCTACCGCGTGCGCGCCCTGCATGGCGATCGCGTCTACGTGCGCACGCTCGAAGGCAGCGCGTGCGTGCTGGTGACGTCGATCGTCGTGGTGGTCGCCTTCGGGCAACTGTTCAGCCCGGTGCAGTTCTGGGTGACGCTGGCGCTGCTGCCGGTGCTCATGACGCTGGCCGAGGCGCGGGCGCCGCACACCTGGGACTCGCCGATGCTGTTTCTCGTCGGCGGGACGGTGCTGCTGGCGGTGGTGACGCTGCTGCCGTAGCGGCGGCGGGGCGAGTCAGGGGTGACGGGGGTTCGGCCGGGGCTGGCTGGTGAGATGGCAGATGGCGGCGATGAGCTCGTCGGCGGGCTGGGCCTTGCTGAAGAACCCCGAGGCGCCGACGGCGCGGAGGCGTTCGGCGACGTCGCGCTCCTCGTGCATCGACAGGCCGACGATGTGCGACTCGGGCACGTCCTGCTTGATGTGGCGTGCGGCTTCGAGGCCGCTGATGCCCGGCAGGGAGATGTCCATCACCACGACGTCGGGCTTGAGCTGGCGGGCGAGCTCGATCCCGTCCTCGCCGGTCGACGCCTGGCCGACGACCTCCATGGAGGCGTGCTGGTCGATGAGCTGGGCCAGGCCCTGGCGGACGGTGGCGTGGTCGTCGATGAGCAGGACGCGGGCGCGGCGTGGCGTGGCGAGCGGGTCGGCGACGAGGTCGTGGTCGTCCGGCGGCGGAGCTGTGGCTGGCGACGCCTCGGGGCGCGCCGGATCGGCCTGGGAGCCGTACGGCTGGCAGGGCACCGCCAGCTCGACGCGCGTGCCGCGTGCCGGGGCGCTGTGGATCGTCACCCGCACGCCCATGACGCGCAGGCGTTCCTCGAACGACAGCAGGCCATGGCCCGTGCCGGCCTTGCGGGACCTGAGCTGATCGGTATCGAAGCCGCGGCCGCGGTCCACGACGGCGATGCGCAGTTGCGTGTCGTCGGTTTCCACGAGGAGGCGCGCCGTGTCGACGCCGGCGTGCTTGACCACGTTCAGCAGCAGCTCGCGTACGGCGTCGAAGACGGTGACGCGCAACTGCTCGTCCGGGATGTCGTCGCTGCTGCGGGTTTGCAGGTCGACGCGAAGGCCGTATTTGTCGCTGGCCCAGCGTGCCAGCCATTGCAGGGCGGCGGCGAAGCCGAACTCGTAGAGCACCGGCGGGGCGACCTCCATGCTCAAGGACCGCGCGGCGTGGATCGCCTCGGTCAGCAGCTCGTCGGCCTTGCGTGCGGCCTCGGCCTGAGCGGCGTCGGCGGGCCAGCGGATCGCGCCCAGCCGCATCCTCACCGCCACGAGCAACTGCTGGATGTGATCGTGCAGGAACTGGGCGACGCGCCGACGCTCGCGCTGCTCGGCGGCGGCGAGCTCGCGGGCCATCCATTGCAACTGCATGGCGCGCTGCTCGGCCTGGGCGGTGCGCTCGGCGACGCGCTGCTCGAGCGTCTCGTTGAGCTTCTGGTACTGGTCCTGCGTGCGTCGCAGCTCGGTGATGTCGTGGAACGTGAGCACCGCGCCGGCGACCTGGCCGTCCTGCACGAGCGGGGCGGCGGTGTAGGCGACGGGGAAGGTCGAGCCGTCGCGACGGGCGAAGGCGTCGGTGTGGCGGCGCGTCGGCTGGGCGCTGTCCAGCACCGCCAGGACGGGGCAGCGGTCGCGCCGGCAGTCGGCGACGGCGTCGCCATGGACCACGTCATGGATGTTTCGGCCGCACAGCTCGGGCTCCGTCCAGCCGAGCATGCGCTGGGCGCTGGGGTTGGAGAAGGCGATGCACCCGTGGACGTCGAAGGCGCAGAGCCCTTCGTCCATGCTCCGGGCGATGAGGTCGGTGAATTGCGAGCCGGTGGGCAGGCTCAGCTTGTCCTCAAGGCCTGGGACGCGGCCGGGGGTCGCGCCGATGTCGCTGTGCGCGTGCAAGGTATCCTCCTTGACGGGGTGATGGGCGTCTCAGACCGCCGGTTCCAGTGAGGCGAGGGCTCGTTCGATCCAGTTCCACGGCAGGGGGGCGAGGCTGGTCTGGGCCGGGTCCAGGGGCAGCTCGAGCGTCGCCTGGCCGGCGGTGACGGCCAGTCGGCCGCGGTGGTGGCACGTCACCAGCCAGGCCAGCAGGAGGTTGACCTCCACGGCGGCGGCGTCGATCGTCTGCCCGGCCGGGTCGGCCGGCGACGCGACGGTGAAGCACAGCCTGAGCCCCGGGGCGTCGCGGACCTGCGGGGCGGCCTCGGCGGTGACGTCGACCGCGTCGGCGTTGTGCAGCGTGGCCAGGGCGTCGACCAGGGCGGTCACGGCCTGGCCGGCCAGGTGCGGATCGACCCGCAGCGGGGCCAGGGCGTCAAGGGCCTGCGGGGCCGTGCGCACGTGCAGCGGCACGGAACCGGCCGCCGACTCGAGCAGCGCGGCGCAGGCCAGCGGCGTCATCCGCGTCGGCTGCAAGCGCGTCAGGAGCTGCTCGACGTGCTCGAGGAAGTGGCGCGTGCGGTCGAAGGCGGTGGTCCACAGGTCGGTCTCGTGGGCGGCCTGGGCGTCGGCGCGGCCGAGCGGCTCGGCGCCGAGCCAGTCCAGAAAGGCCGAGATGGCGTGGGTGGCGTTGTCGATCCGGCCCCGCAGGGCGGCGGCGAGGACCATGAACAGGCGGCTGCGGTCCATCAGCAGCATGTGCTCGAGCACGCCGAGCTTCTCCTCGACGAGCGAGTCGCGCTCGCGCTGGAGGCGGTGCACTTCCATGGCGCGGATGAGGATCCCGCGCAGCTCGCGGATGTCCCATGGCTTGCTGACGTAGCGGAACACGGCGCCGGTGTTGACCGCGTCGATGGCGCTGTCGATGTCCGAGTAGGCGGTGGTCAGGATGCGCACGATCTGAGGCCGGCGCTGGCGCACGCGAGCGAGGAACTCGACGCCGCTTTCGCCGGGCATGCGCTGGTCGGTGACGATCACGCCGATCTGGTCGCCCTGGCGGGACAGGGCCTGGTCGGCCTCGCCGGCGCTGGCGGCGGTGAGCACGTCCAGATCATTGCGATAGGCCTTCTCGAAGTACTTGCGTGCCTGGGCCTCGTCGTCGACAAACAGGACCTTGTACCGTTCATCGTGATGGTGCATGGGTGACGTCCTTTCCCTGGCATGCGGGCAGGCGAACGGTGACTGTCGTTCCCTGACAATCCTCGCTGCGGATTTGGATGCTGCCGTTGTGCTCGGAGATGATCGTGTGGCAGATGCTCAGGCCCAGGCCCATTCCCTCGCCGATCTCGCCAGTGGTGAAGAACGGCTCAAAGATGCGGTCGCGCTTGTCCGGCTCGATGCCGGTGCCGTTGTCGGTGACGCGGATCACGACGTGGTCGTCCTCGCGCTCGGCGTGGACGCTGATGGCCGGGGTGCGCTGGTCGCGGATCGGCTGCGTGGCGCGGATGGCGTTGGACAGCAGGTTCACCAGCACCTGCGTCAGGTGGCTCTGCGAGCCGTGCACCTGCAACGGTGCCGGGACATGGCATTGGATGTGGGACGCGGCGTCGAGATGGGAGGTCAGGCGGACGGCGGCGCGCACGGCCTCGGCGAGATCGACCGTGTCGTTGGGCGCCAGGCGATCGGGGTAGGCGAAGGTCCGCAGGTCGGTGACGATGTCGCGAATGCGGCGCATGCCGTCGCCGATGTCCTCGAGCGTCTCGCGCATGGAGGGGTTGAGCTCGTCGGCCTTCTGCTCGGCGAGTTGCAGGGCCATGAGCGTGTAGTTCAGCGGGTTGTTGATTTCGTGCAGCAGCCCGGCGGCGAGCGATCCCAGGGCGTTCATCTTCTCGCTCTGCACGAGCTGGGAGCGCGTGGCACGCAGTTCGGCGATGGTGGACTCGAGATCCTGGTTGCGCAGGCGCAGGTCAGCCTGAAGCCGGCGGGCGTCGAGCAGGTTCGCCAGGCGGGTCTTGAG
This sequence comes from Phycisphaeraceae bacterium, assembly GCA_007125385.1. GTDB lineage: Bacteria > Planctomycetota > Phycisphaerae > Phycisphaerales > Phycisphaeraceae > SKPT01. The sequence goes on from SLDI01000660.1 coordinate 6,655, forward strand.
CTCGAGCAGGCTGAAGGGCTTGGTGAGAAAGTCGTCCGCGCCGGCGCGCAGGGCCTCGATGCGCGAGCGTTCGTCGCCGCGCGCGGTGAGCATGACGATGCGCGTGTCCACGAGCGACGGGTCGGCGCGGACGGCGCGGCAGAGCTCCAGGCCGTCCATCCCCGGCATCATCACGTCGAGCAGGATGACGTGCGGCTGGTGCTGCTGCGCCATCGCCAGGCCGGTGACGCCGTCGCCGGCGTGGAGGAGGCGGTGCTCGTCGCCAAGC
>SLDI01000550.1:0-6918 GCA_007125385.1 Phycisphaeraceae bacterium
CTGCATTCAACTCCCCCCCGCGCCTGCGACGGAACGACGCCGCTGGTCCCCACAGTCGCGCTGCGGCGGTCACGATTGGCGGTGCGCGACCTGTTCCACCCGCCCCTGCTATCCTGGTCCGTATGTCCGGGCCTGAGCCAAACACGCCGACCAACCTGCCGCCGGGCGTGTATGAGAAGCTGCTGTCGCAGGCCGACGAGCAGGCGATCGATCAACTCGGCGATCCGCGCCTGGCCGCCCTAGCTGAAGTCGACGCGGAGGAGAGGCACGCCGCCGTCGCCCAGTATCTGGAACACCTGCTCGCCGGGTCTCTGGCGATGTTCCGTGGCAAGGATGCAGCCGAGCGGCAACGCCGCGTGGTCGATCGGGTGCTCGCGGCGCTGCGTGACGAGGTCGGCGACGATTGGCAGCAGCGTCTGAGCTTGGCGGACCCGTTGCGGCGGTTGCTGGCCATCCACGCGAACGCCGATGAGCGCATCGATCGCCCCGACACGCCGCTCAGCCGCAGCGCCCTGCTCACCGGCACGCGCCTCGACCCGGCGCTGGCGGTGCAGCTCAAGAAGGAGATCGCCAGCGCCGACCGCGTCGACATCCTCTGCTCGTTCATCAAGTGGAGCGGCTTGCGCCTGATCCTCGACTCATTGCGCGAACTCTGCGAGCAGCCGCGCGATGATGGCCCGCGCCTGCGCATCATCACCACCAGCTACATGGGCGCGACCGATCCCAAGGCCATCGACGCCCTGCTGGAGCTGCCCAACACGCACGTTTGCGTCAGCTACGACACGAAGCGCACCCGCCTGCACGCCAAGGCCTACATGATCCACCGCGACACCGGCTTCGGCAGCGCCTACGTCGGCTCGGCCAACCTGTCGCACGCCGCGCTGTCGGAGGGGCTGGAGTGGACGCCGAAGATCAGCCAGTATGAGCTGCCGTACCTCTGGCAGAAGATCACGGCTACATTCGATGCCTACTGGAACGACGACGAGTTCGAGCGATTGACCGTGAACGAGCGGCGGAAGCTGCGGCAGGCGATCGAGCGTGAGCGACATGCCGGCAGCGCCGACACGCCGGCCATGCACTTTGATCTGCATCCATACCCCTACCAGGAGGAGATCCTCGACGTCTTCGCCGCCGAGCGCGAGGTGCAGGGCAAGCATCGCCACCTGCTCGTCGCGGCGACGGGCACCGGCAAGACGATGGTCGCGGCGTTCGACTACAAGCGGTGGAGCCAGACCGCGCACCCGCGCCCGTCGCTGCTGTTCATCGCGCATCGGCAGGAGATCCTCAGCCAGGCGATGCAAACCTATCGGGCGGTGCTGCGCGATCAGAACTTCGGCGACCTGCTCGTCGGCGGCCACGAGCCGGCGCAGGACCGCCACCTGTTCTGCTCCATCCAGAGCTACAACAGCCGGGGGCTCAGCCGCATGTCGGCCGAGCACTTCGACTACGTCGTCATCGACGAGTTCCACCACGCCGAGGCGGCGTCGTACCAGGCTTTGCTTGAGCACGTGCAACCCAAGGTGTTGCTGGGCATGACCGCCACGCCCGAGCGCGGCGACGGGCTGGACGTCTTTCGCTGGTTCAATGGTGAGGCCAGCGCCGAAATCCGCCTGCCCGACGCGATCAACCGCCGGCTGCTCTCACCCTTTCAGTACTTCGGAATCAGCGACGCGGTCGACCTCTCCGGCCTGACCTGGCAACGCGGTGGCTACCGCGTCGACGAGCTCGACCAGGTCTACACGGGCAACGACGTGCGCGCCCAGCTCGTCGTCGACAAGATTGTCGCGCTGCTGAGCGATCCGCACCAGGCCCGCGGCCTCGGCTTCTGCGTCAGCATCGCCCACGCCGAGTTCATGGCCCGGTTCTTCAACCACCGCGGCCTGCCCGCGGCGGCGCTCTCCGCGGACAGCACATCACACGATCGCCACACCGTGCAGGACCGCCTGCGACGACGCGAGATCAACTTCATCTTCGCCGTCGACCTCTACAACGAGGGCGTCGACATCCCCGAGATCGACACGGTGCTGTTCCTGCGGCCGACCGAGAGCCTGACCGTCTACCTCCAGCAGCTCGGCCGCGGCCTGCGCCTGCATGAGGACAAGGACTGCTTGACCGTGCTCGATTTCATCGGCCAGCAGCACCGCCAGTTCCGCTTCGCGTCGCGCCTGCGTGCCCTGTGCACCGAGCCGACGCGCCGCCTGGAGCGCGAGGTCGAGCAGGGCTTCCCACATCTGCCCGCCGGCTGCGCGATCCAGTTTGAACGTGTTGCTCAGCAGCGCGTGTTGGAAAACATCCGACAGACGCTGCACCTGCGTCGCCCACAGCTTGTGCGCGAGTTGGGGGAGCTCGGCCGCCACCTTGGGCGTCCGCCCACACTGCACCAGGCGATGGACTACCTGCACGTTGAGCTCGACGACCTGCTGCGCCGCGGCCTCTGGTCACGCCTGCTTGCCGACGCCGGCCTGGTGGAACCGCCAACCGACCAGGACGAGCCGACGCTGGAAAAGGGCCTGCGCCGTGTCGCCCACATCGACGACCCGCGGCAGATCCGCTTCCTGCTCAGCCAGCTCAGCGGTGAGGCTCACGACGACGAGCCGGCCGCGATGATCGAGCGGCGACTGACGATGCTGATGGTGTCGCTGTTCGGCGGGGGTTGTGAAGGCCAGTCGCTCGATGAGACCATCCGTCGTCTGCACCAAGCCAACCCGGCCGCCTACCTCGACCTGCTCGCCCTGCTTGAATACCGCCTCAAAACCACGCGCACCCGCATCGCACCGCTGGAGCCGGCCGTCGCCGGCCCGCTCGCCCTCCACGCCAGCTACACGCGCGACGAGATCCTCGCCGGGCTGGGCCACTGGACGATGCACCATCGCCCGCGCTTCACCGAGGGCGTGCTGCACCTGCCCGAGCCGAAGGTCGACGCGTTCTTCGTCACGCTGCACAAGACCGAGGACGCCTACTCGCCCACGACGATGTACGAGGACTACGCCATCAGCGACCGGCTTTTCCACTGGCAGAGCCAGAGCACGACCACAGCCGCGTCGCCCACCGGCAGGCGGTACATCCATCACCGTGAGCAGGGCTACACCCCGCTGCTGTTCGTCCGCGAATACCAGCGCACCGCCGCCGGCCTGGCCGCGCCCTACCACTACCTCGGTCCGGCCGACTATGTGCATCACGCCGGTAGCCGCCCGATGAGCATCATCTGGCAACTCCACCACCCGATGCCCGCCCGCCTGCTGCGCGAGACGGCGCGGCAGACGGCGGGGTGACTGTCGCATTGCCCGCCACGGCGACGGACCACTCGGGGGTGCGCGTTTCACAAGCGGTGCCACAGAGGTGTCAGAGGGCCGAGGATCATGGCGGTGCTCCGGCCACCGGCGATTGTCCGGCCGCCTGCTGAATTCCGCTCCGACTGCTTCGCCCGACACCGACGCCGGTCAGGCCTCCCACTTCCGCAGGCGCTCCAAGCCCTCCATCACGCGCTGCCGGCGGTGCTCAAACGTGGCGAATACGAACAGGATCGCCACCCCCAGCCCGATGCCCGCCGCGTACCAGATCCACGTCCAGCCCAGGTGGGCCGAGGCGTGGTAGAGCATCGTCAGCAGCGCCATGATCAGAAAAGCGCAGCCGGTGAAGAGGAACGACGTCACGCGCAGCGCGATGCCCGCCATCATCCCCGCGATCGCCAGACCCGCCAGCACCAGCACCAGCCACGGCGCCTCGGCGACGCCCTGGATGAAGAGCTCCGCCGTCGACGCCAGGTACGCCAGGCACAGGCTCGTGTAGCGAACGGCCGCCAGTTGGCCGGGCTTCAGATGCGCACGATTGAGCTGCGCCGCCACGAGCACGCACAACGCCAGCGGCACCAGCCACAGTTGCGGATGATCAAACAGGCCATACCCCTCCGCCTGATGCAGCACGTACCATAGCGACCCGTTCGCCGCCAGCGCCGCGAGCAGCCCCAGCACCAGGGAGCGCCGGTTCACCGCCAGCACACCGTAAAACACGCCCACAATCAGCAGCAGCGCCGAGTAGTGCAGCGGCACGTCCGCCAACCAGAACGCGATCACGGGCAACAACGGCAGCAGCAGCGCCGTGCGCGACACCGGCCCCGCCAGCACCGCCAGCCGCAATCGATCAAACCACGCCCCCAGCCCCACGCCCACGAACGCCAGCAGCATCACCAGCAGCGGCCAGTAGGGATCAAAGAACCCGGTGAACAACCACGGCAGCGTCAAACGGACATGCACGAACACCAGCGCCACCAGCGACTCGGCCGCGTAGGCATACATCGGCCGACGCGCCGCCGGCAACCCCAACGGGTCCTGCCTCGGCACCACCGCCCACCACACGGCGACCGCACCCGCCGTCACCAGCGCGACGATCAACCCCGCGATCGTCACCGCCGGCATCACCACTTCACCCACCACGACGTACTGCACCACCTCCCCCACCAGCGTGACCACCAGCGCCACGCCCATAAGCGGGATGAGCCAGCGCACCGCCTCGCGCCCCGCCCGCGACCAGACACCGCGAACCAGACGCGGCAGCGCCACACCGCAGCCCACGACGACCGCCAGCAGCGCGATCGTCGCCAGCGCCGCGTACTGCACCGCGTGGCCATAGCGACCTGCCGGGTCGGTCAGCGCCCATACGCCCAGCACCACGGCCCCGGCCGCGACAAGCAGCGCCGCGTGATGCGCCGCGCCCACCCGCCGTGCGGACGCCAGCAGCCCCACACCTGCCGCCGACAGCACCAACCCCGCCGCCGCAGTCAATCGCCACGCCATCGCTGCCGCCGCGTCGGCCGGCCCCGGCGCGATGCCGAGGATCATCGCCCCCGCCAGCGCCGCCTGCACCAGCGTGAGCGTCGCCGCCGACGCCGCCAGCCACGCCCGCGGCGCCGCCGGCTCTGCCGCCACGCCCGCGCTGCGCAGCATCGTCGCCCATCGTCCCCGGTTTGCCCACACCACACCACCGAGCAGCGTCAGCGTCCCCAGCGCCAGCGCGATGGCCAGTTGCAGCCACGCCTGCGCCGGCCGGGCAAGCTCAAGCGCCAGCGCCGTGGCCGCCAACGTCAACACGTAGAGCCCATGCGGCGCGTAAGCCGCCCGCGCATCCCACAGGCACGCCGCCATCATCGCCATGGCCGCCACCAGCGCCGCCACGTGCAGCCCCGCCCATGCCGCCGGCTCGATGCTCGGCCCGACGATGCGCAGCACCACCATCACGAGCACCGCCACCATCGCCGCCGTCGCCGCGAACAGGTGCATCGCCGGCAGGCCATTACCCGGGGCTTCGCCATGGCGATCGATGCGCCAACTCACCGCGGCCGTCGGCAGCAGCGCGATCACCTGCACCGCGAGCAGCCCCGCGTACCACCTCCGCCACCCCCACCACCCCGGCCACGCGTGCCACGCGTCCGGCGCAGGCGACCAGTGCAGCGCCCACAACAGCCCGGCCGCGACGTTGATCAGCACCATCGCGCCCAGCAGCGTCGGCCGCACGCTCGTCAGCCGCGAGCGCAAGCTCGGCAGAACGGCAACGCTCAGCAGCACCGCTCCCGCGGCCAGCACAGGCCCCGCCGCAAGCCACGCCGCGCCACCCTCACGCTCCAACTCGCTGAACACGCCGCGCACCGCCACGCCCGCACCGATCCACGCCAGCGCCGGCACCCAGCTCAGCCCCGGCCGCGCGATGCCCGCCAACCCGCTCACCCCCGACACCCTCGCCATCTCCGCCATCCCCATCCACGCGCCGGCGACCAACGCGATCGTCAGCACCGCATACGCCGCCGCGGGCGAAGTCGCGGCCACCACGCACGCGGCGAGCACCGCCAGCGCCGCCACGGCCGCGCCCACGACGTGCACCACCCCGCGGCCAACGTTGTTGCGATGGTCGATCACCCCCAGCGCCGCAAGTGTCGCCACGGCCGCAACCCAACCGCTCCACCTGCCGCCGGCGACGACCACGCCATGCTCAACGCCCGGCTCGGCGAGCATCAGCGCCGCCGCCGGCCCCAGCGCCGCCAGTGTCACCCCGGCCGCCAGCGCCGCCTGCACGCGCAGCCAGTGCGCCCCACGCACAAAACGCCCCGGCAGACAGGCCCACGCCAGAGCAAACAAGCCGCTCCAGATCGCGTTGAACTGAAGCAGATGGATCAACTCCGGCCCGCCGATCGCCTCGCCGCGCGTCGCCAGTTGCAGCAGGTACGCCAGCGTCACCGTCAGGTTGCCCACGAGCGCCCCGGCCAGGGCATAGCCGCCACGTCGCTCGCGAAGCGCGTGGCCAACCAACGCCACGACCAGCGCCGAAAGCGGCACGGCGTAGGCGAGCGTCGGCCCCATGCGCGCGAAGATCGACGTCGCCTCAGGCCCCGCGACACCGACCCCGCCAAGCTCTAGCACCGCCGGCACCACGCTCAGCAAAACGATCGGCACGCCCGTCAGCACCACCACCAGCCCGCGCAGCACAGGCACATGATCACGTTCCCCCAGGGCCGCGTGCATGGCGTCGCGCAGCCGTGCATTGCGTACCAACCGGCCGCGTCCCCACAGCAGGCCCGAGCCCAGCAGCACGAGCGCGGCCGCCGACCAGCGCAGCGCCGTCGCCGCCGCGTGCTGCTCGATCGCCCACGCCGCGGTCAACGGCATCACCGCCGTCAGCGCCACCAACGCTGCCGCGGGCACCAGCCTGCCCACCGCCGGCCGCGCACCCAACGGCGTCACCGCCAACGTCACCAGCACGATGGCGAGCAACGCCCACGCGCCACCGCCGAGCACCTCCGGCACCGCCACGCCCCCGCCAACGGAACGTGCCCACTCATCCACCACGTACGGCAACACACCCACCCAGGTCAGCGCCACCAGCGCCGCCCCCACTGCCGCCGCCAGGAAATGATCGAACGCCACCCCC
>SLDI01000396.1:0-21591 GCA_007125385.1 Phycisphaeraceae bacterium
CAGCGCCGTCGCGCCGCGCACCGCCTCCGGCTCGCCACCGTGCACCACATCCAGCAGCGTGGCCCATCGCTGCTCGAGCTGCGGCACGGCCGCATCGACCGCCTGCGCCGCCTCACGCCGGGCGTGAAGCCCCCAGCGCATCTGGCGCAGCATGACCACCGCTCCCGCCAGGGCCGCCGCGGCCACGCCGGCCGAGAGCCCCACGCGCAGCGGGGTCCATCGCAGCGCCAGCCACAGGTCAATCGCCATGGCCGCGAGCATCCCCGCGCCCAGCAGCGCCGCCGCCACCAACACCGCCCGCGCGATCACGAGCCTCCGGCGGCGCACCACCACCGCGTGGAGCTTCCGCTCGACCGCGTCGGGCCACGTCGTCACTTGTGCCTTGGTCATGGCAAGGTCCCTTTCGCGTTAGCTCAGGCCGATGCTCTTGCGCAGCGTCCACTCGATCGTCAGGCACGCCACGAAAATCCACAGACACGCCCAACGTGGCCAGAGCGGCACATGCTCGGAGCGGTGCGTCACGTTGGCGGCAAGATCCAGCTCCCGCACCGCCAGCTCCACCGCCGTGGCGGGCACCATCACGCCGCCGCTCGCCTCGGCGATCCGCCGCAGGGTCGGCAGGTCGGCGCGCGGGTCGCGCAGCTCCGCCCGCGCGTCGGGCTGGACGACGATGCGCGTCTCCACATGGCCGACGAAGCCCTCGCTGACCAGCAGTTCATCCACGTCGTCACCGGCGGCGCGCAGCACGAGCTCGCCCGTCGGCAGGTCGCGCAGCCGAGCCCTGTAGCTGCCCGCCCGCTCGCCGGCCTCCAGCGCCACGTCCCGCACCACCTGACCGTCAGCCACCACCTCGATGCGCGGCTGGGCGCCGACCCGGCCGCTGCGATCGGCCTGCGACAGTCGCAGCATCACCTCGACCGCCTCGTCCTCCGCGTAGCGGGTGTCGTCGGTGGACAGGTGCACCCGCTTCGATCCGCCGGGAATCTCCCGGCCGATCGCCCAGCGCAGCAGCTCGCCCCAGAAGCGGTGGTGGTACACGTCCCCATGGCCGAAGCGCAGGCGATAGGTCGTGGGCGAGGCGATGTAGACCACGCGTCCCCGGCCGTAACGCTGCCAGCTCAGGTAGGCCCGCGAGGAGGCGGCATCGGCCGCGGCCCCGTGCAGCCGGGCGTCCATGAGCACGTGAGCCGTCTCGCGCGGCTCGGAGAAGCGCGAGAGGTCGTAGATGGGGCGGCGGTCGGTCAGCTCGGACCAGATACGCGCCGCGCTTTGTGCGTCTTCGCCAAGGTGCACCGCCGGCTCCGCCAGCCCCGCCGGCGCCAGGCCCACCCGCCAGCCTAGGTCCCCGGCTGCGCCGGGCAGCGGGCGCTCGCGCACCGGCAGCAGGCCCGCCAGCGGCTCGTCGCGGTAGGCGGCCGGCATCGACCCGCGGCCGGCGATCACCACCAGCGTCCCCCCTCGCTCGGCCACGTATCCCGCCAGCGCCTCCTGCGCTTGCACCGGCAGCGCGTCGCGCGGCAGGTCGCCCAGGATCACCACCCGGTACCGCTCCCACCCCGCCACCTCGCGCGGCAACTGAGCGGCGCCGGTCTCCGGCTGCGGGTCCAGCAGCAGCTCCTCGTGCTCCACCCGATCGTCACGGCGAAACAGATTCTTCAGGTACCGATACTCCCACCGCGCCCGCTCGTCGGCCAGCAGCACGTGCGGCTCATCCTCCACCACCTGCACGCGCACGGTGGCCTGGTTGTTGCTCAGGCTGCGCTCCTCCGGCAGCGGCTGGACGCGTACCGTCAGCTCCTTCGGCCCCAGCTCCTCGGCCGGTTGCTGAAACGCCACCTGCCGCACGAACCAGTCGGAACCGATCTCAAGCCGACGCTGCTCCAGCACCGCCTCGCTCTCGTCCACCAGTTCCACGACCAGCTTATGGCCGGCATACGCGTGAGCCTCGACGGTGGCCTCGACGACGATCACGTCGCCCTCAATCACCGACCGCGGCGCCTGCACGTGGTGCACGACGACGTCGCGGCTGCGCCGGCTCGAGCCGATGGGCACGATCAGCAGCCGCCCTTCGCCCCGGCTGTCGCGCAGCGCCGCCGCCGCAGCCGCCGGATCGGACGCGCTCGCGTTGTGCCGGCCGTCGGTCACGAGCAGCACGGCGCTGATCGCGCCGGCGGCGAGATCCTGCCCCGCGTGCGTCAACGCCTGCGTCAGGTCGGTGCTGGCTGCGGCGTCTGAGCGGGTCATGTCCAGCCAGGCCGTCAGCGGCATCGGCTCGATCCGGCTCGAGAAGCCGAGCATCTCCACCTGCGACCGCTCGCGCACGGCCGGCAGCACCTGTTGCCGCACGAGCTGCGCCACCTGCTCGAGGCGCGGTGGCGGGTCGGCCGGCGGGGAACTCCCGTTGCCTCGGGCCGCCACGGCATCACGTGCGGCCGCGTCGGCGGCCAGGCCGACACGCCCGGCCACCCACGCCACCTGCTGGCGAACCTCATCCAGCCGCGCCAGCGCCTGCGTCGATACCACGCGCCGCTCGCTTGCGCCCGACGCATCCTCCACGTCCTGCCGCAGCGACGCGAGCGCACCGCGAACGTCGTTGAGATGCGCACCTGACGCGGCCAGGCGGTCCTCCGCCTCGCTCAGCCGGCGCGCGATCGCGGCGGCATCGTCACCGGCATGCGTCCGCCCCGTCGTCCACGCCCTTGCCCGGCGCTGCAGCGCCGCCTCGGCCAGGCGAAGGGCCACGGCCGCCTCGTCCAGCTCGCGCACCGACGCGTGGACACGATCCGCCTCCAGCGCAGCCGACCACCGCAGCACCGTCGGGTCATCGTTGGGCGCGTCGACCACGCCCATCGACCCGCTCGTGTCCACCAGCACCCGCAGCGTCTGCGGCTGCACGTGCTCGGTCACGTGCTGCATCGCCGGCTCGGTGGCCATCCACAGCAGCACCGCCAGCGCCCCGGCCCGCGTGATCCACAACAGCGGCAGCGCCGCCTTCCACGCCGTCGCCCGCATCTCCCCCAGCGACAGCAGCACCAGCAGCACCACCGCCAGGCCGCCCACCAGCGCTGCCGCCCCGGGCGTCAGCACGCCCATGTAGACGATCGAATCGGTGATGCCTGCGGGGTCGTCGTACATGAACGGCCTGTTCATCCTCTATCCCAGGGCGGGGACGCCCGCGCTGGCTGCACGGCGGCGCGACACCCACGCCGCAAGCATCGCCTCGGCCACCATCAGGCCCACGAGCACGAGCATGAGCGCCATCCAGATCGGCTGGTGTACCGGCTGCCGCGCCGCGCCGGTGTCGTGGAGCGTGCCCTCAAGCGGGTCGGCGGCGAACACCAGGCCGCCGGCCCGAGCCAGCGTCTCGCGCTGGCTCGGGCTCAGCGGCGTCAGATCCGACTCGGCGCTGAACCGCTGCACGTGGAACACCTGCGGGTCACCAGCCTCCTCCTGCGTCTGCACCACGTAACGCCCCGGCCCAGTCGTATGACCAAACCAGAACGCGTCACCCCCGCCACCCCCGCCACCGCCGCCATCCACGCCAGCGACGTCCCCGCGGGCGGTCAGCGTCATGCGCAGCCCGCCCGGGCCCTCGATCAACGCCGACGCGCCCGCCCGAGCGGCCGGCAGCTCGATCGGTTCGCCCGGACGAAGGTTCCACCGCGTCAGGCCCGACTCGCTCAGGTACCACAGCCACTCGTGCACCATCACCACGAACGACTGCGCCAGCGGCAGCCGACTCCACGAATGATCCAGCGGCAGCCCCAGCAGGATCACGCGGCCGCGACCGACGCGACCCTCGACCGCCACCGGTTCCCCGTCGCCGGTGACCAGCAGCGCGGTGACCTCCCCGCCCTCGCCGCCGGCAAAGCGGTGCCGACGGTACACCTGCACGCGGTCCAGGTCCGACCGCTGCGCGTCGGCAATCAGGCGGACGGCCGGGTGCTCCTCGCCCGACCCGTGCACGCGCTCCTCCAGGCCGCCTTCGTCGACATCGCCCACCGGCTCGGCCAGCGCCAGCGGCGCCACGCCGGCACCCTGGGCATGAAGCTGACCGTTGAAATGGTCGCGGTCCACACGCTCGCCCAGCGCGACCAACAGCCCCCCGCCGGCGGCGACATACGCACGCAGCGCGGCAGGCGCGGCTTCGGGCAGGCGGGGTACGTCCACCAGCACCACCGCCTGGTAGTCCGCCAGGCGCGTGCCCGCCAGGGCGGCCGCGTCGATCACCGTCGGTTCAAACCCCGTCTGCCCCGCATCCCCCAACGCCGCCAGCAGGTATCCCGCCGCCGCATGCAGCGGGTGGGCCGACGGCGAGCCATCGACCACCAGCACCGGCAGGCGATCGACCACCTCCAGCACGATGCTGGCGCGGTTGTCCAGCGCCAGCGCGTCGTCATGATCAAGCTCGGCTGTCAGCTTCGCGACACCGGGCTGCCCGGCTGTGTGGTCAAGCGCCGCCGGCACCGCCTGCCCGGGCTCCAGGGGCCCGATCGCGGTGCGGGCCAGCACATGCTCGCCTCGTCGCCAGGTGAGCGTCGTGGCCGGGCTTGCCGCGCTGCCGGCGTTGCGCACCGTGGTCGTCAGGCGCGCGGTCTGCCCGGCTGCCAGGCAGTGTCGGGGCGTGCTGATGGCCTCCAGCGCCAGGTTCGCGCGCGGCTGGTCGAAGCCGGTGGGCAGCGCGACGCGCACGTCGGGCAGCGCGTCGTCCTCGCTCAGCCAGTACCAGCGCGCCGGCCGATCCGCATGCCAGCCATGTGCCTGCCCGTCGCTGACGACGATCACCACCCGTCGCCCGTTTACCTCAGCCGCCGGCTCGGCATCAATGCCCTGGCGGATCGCGCGGAGCATGTCCGCCGTGCCATGCTCCGCGGCCAGCTCGATCAACTGCTCGTCGACCAGTTGGCGAAGCTCGCGATCGGCCCGCTGCGGCGAGCCCACCAGCCAGCGGTCGGTCGTCGAGGCCAGCAGGATGCGCACCCGGTCGACCTCGCGCAGCTCGCCGAGCACGCGGGCGACCGTCGCCCGCATCGCCTCGTAGGCCGTCTCCCGGCCCAGGCGCTGCTGCGTGGACATCGAGGCGTCGACCACGATCACCACGTCGCGCCCCGCGCCGCCGCCGGCCCAGGCGGTGCGGATCATCGGCTGGGCCAGGATCATCGCGATCAGCGCCATCGCCAGCGCCCGCAGCGCCAGCAGCAGCAGGTCGCGCAACCGCCAGACGCGGCGCCGCCGCGGCGCGGCCTCAAGCAGGAAGCGCATCGCCCCCCAGGCCACCACATCCCGCCGCCGCCTCGCCAGCAGGTGGATGAGCATCGGCAGGCCCACCAGCGGCAACGCCCACAGGAATGCCAGGTTCAGCACACTCATGGCCGCTCAACCTTTGCCTGTCGCCCGCCGGCCCAGCAGATGCGCCAGCGTCGGGCCGATGGGCACATCCGTCCGCGCCAGCACATAATCGCAGCCGATCTCCGCGCAGCCGTAGCGCAGCTCCTTGAGGAAACGATTGACCCGGTCAAGGTAGCGCTGCCGCACGACGGCCGGGTCCAGATCGATGCGCTCGCCGTCCGCTTCGAGGCTCTGAAACTGCGAGACACGCTTGAAGTCGAACGCAAGCTCCTCCGGCGCCATCACGTGCAACAGCACCACGTCCTGGCCACGCCCGCGCAGATGCCCCATCGCCTTGACCAGCGGCTCGAGCTCCTCGAAGCAGTCGGCGCCGATCAGCACCAGCCCCCGCCGGCGCAGGCGCGGTGCCAGCTCGACCAGCGCCGGCGCCAGCGCGCCCTGCCCCGCCGGCTGCAACCGGGCCAGCTCATTGTGCACCGCCTGGAACTGGGCCGGCACCGCCCGCGGTGCCAGGTGGCGCGGGGGCCCGGGGCCCACCGCCATCAGGCCCACCGCGTCGCCCTGATGCAGCAGCAGCCGGGCCAGGCACGCCATCGCCACCTGCGCCCAGCGCAGCTTCGAGATCGTGGACATGCCAAAGGCCATCGATCCCGACGCGTCCACCACCAGCGTGGCGGCGAGGTTCGTCTGCTCCTCGAACTGGCGGATGTAGTAGCGGTCGCTCCGGGCATAGGCGTGCCAGTCGATCAGCCGTGTCTCGTCGCCCGGTGAGTAGGCGCGGTGCTCGGCGAACTCGACGCTCGAGCCCTTCAATGGCGAGCGGTGCTGCCCGGCCAGCAGCCCTTCGACGATGCGCGTCGCGACCACGTCCAGCGGGCCGATGGCCTGCATCACCTCCGGATCGAGCAGACTCGCGCCCCCGCGGGCAGGCTCGGCCATGACATCCGCTCCCACGGAACAACTCCACCCACCCTACAGGGCGCGGAGCAGGTTCCGGATGACCTCGTCCGAGCTCCGGCCCGCGGCCTGGGCGTTGAACGTCAGAATCACCCGATGTCGCAGCACCGGCAGCGCCGCGCGGGCCACGTCCTCCAGCGTGGCGTGGAACCGGCCCCGGATCACCGCCCGCGCCTTCGCCGCCAGCAGCAGATTGATGCTCGCCCGCGGCCCGGCCCCCCACGCCACCATCTCGCGCACGTAACCGGCCGCCGGATGCGGCGGATCCACCTGGCTGGGCCGGGTCAACTGCGCCAGGGCGATGGCCTTCTCGTACACCTGCTCGCTGACCGGAATCCGCCGCACCACCGCCTGCATCCGCTGCAACGCCTGGCCGTCAATGACCTTCGCCGGCTCGAACCGGTAGCTGGTGGTCGCCCGCTTGGCGATGGCGATCTCGTCCGCGGCGGTGGGATAGCCGACCTTGATCTTGAACAGAAACCGGTCCAGTTGGGCCTCGGGCAGCGGGTAGGTGCCTTCCTGCTCGATCGGGTTCTGCGTCGCGAGCACGAAAAACGGCTCGGGCAGCTCGTGGGTCTGCCCCGCGACCGTGAGCTGCCGCTCCTGCATCGCCTCGAGCAGCGCCGCCTGCGTCTTGGGCGGTGTGCGGTTGATCTCGTCTGCCAGGATCAGGTTCGCGAACAGCGGCCCCGGCGTAAAGCGAAACACGCGCTCGCCCGTGCTCCGGTCCTCCTGAAGCACCTCCGTGCCCGTGATGTCCGCGGGCATCAGATCCGGCGTGAACTGGATCCGGTGCAGCGACAGGTCCATCACCTTGCCCAGCGTCGCGATCAGCATCGTCTTCGCCAGGCCCGGCACCCCCTCGAACATGCAGTGGCCCCGGCAGAGCATCGCGATGAACAACTGCTCGATCGCCTCATCCAGCCCGACGATGACCCCGGCCAACTGCTCCCGCGCCGCCTCGTACTGCGCGTGCAGCCGCTCGATCACCCGCACCTCGTCCTCGCTCACCTCCGCACCCAGCCCGGCCTGTGAATCGGTGATACCCAACGGCGGGCACTCCCTGGGTTGTCTCGCGTTGTGGTCGGACCCCGGCGGCGTCGATGCGCACAACGAAGCGACGGCAACACGGCCCATCGTGACGATGGAGCCAGGCTGCATGGGCCCTGATTGTCCAGTCGCCGGCCACCCGCTGTCAACGCTGAACATGAAAAAAGACAACGGCCGGCGGCCCGCATTAGCCTCAAGTCGCTTTCGACCAACAGCTTAGCACAAGGTGACCCCGGACATGACCCACGCACACAGCACCCTGCCCGGATGCTGTGTCACCCATCTCACACACGTGCTGACAGCGCCTGACCGGATCAATGCCCTCCGCCTCGAGGCGAGGGCTTGTTGTCGGGCGCTCTCACTCCGTCCGCCCGCGCTTCACCGCCTCACGCGGAGCGAACGGCTCCTCGAGGCCGTGACGCAGGAAGCACTCGACCGTCACGTAGAAAATCTCCAGGATCTCCTCGAAGCGGTAATCCTCGATCGTCGGGTGCTCGAACGTCACCGCCAGCCCGCCGCTGATCTGCGCCACGGCCGTATTGACCCCGATCGCCCCGCGGCCGGTCGGGTCCATCACCGGCGCCGGGCGCAGGCCCGCGGCGTCGAGATCGTCGGCGATGCGCTGCAGGTAGCTGGCCGTCCGCGCCGCGTGCAACGGATAGCAGCACAGGCTCGGCGGAAGCGCGCGTGGCGGCATGCCGTGCGAGTGCATGTTGATCAACAGGTCCGTCTGCTCCTCGTGGATCAGCCGATACAGCCCGCGGGCCTCGTCGGTGAACACCAGCCCCGGGCACGAGTCGTGCTGGATATTGAACCCCGCGGCGTTGGGGTAGCCGCCCGGGTGGCTGACCTCGTCCAGCGGCAGCGGGTGATACTGCTTGCACGACGGGTAGCCGATCAGCGAGCCGTCGCGCCAGGAGCCTTGGCTGGCGCGGCGGAAGTCGTCCTGCGACGCGCCGCGCAGGTGGTCCGGGCTGACGTGCCGGCCGTCGGGGTTCAGGCACGGCACGATCAGCAGGCGGTAGTGGCCGACCAGCTCGACCATGTCCGGCCGCTCCACGCCGCGCAGGTCCTTGCCCGTCTCGAGCAGCGAGATGAGGTTGACCGCGCCGGCGACGGCCTCGGGCTCGGCGCCGTGCATGCCGCACAGCAGGACGATGCTCTGGGGCTGGTCGCGCGTCTTGTAGGCCGTCAGCTCCCGCGACGCCGACGCCGAGGCCCACGTGGCGGTGCCCGGCTGCGGCGCGTCGTGGCCGTACGCCACCGCGTGCACGGCGTAGCCCAGCGGGCTGGTGGCGATCTGGCGGGCCTGGCCGCGCTTCGCCGAGGCGACGATCTTCTCGACCTCGTCGACGCGGACCTGCCACCAGTCCGGACGCTCCACGAGGCCGGCGATCTCGTAGCGGACATAGCTGCGGGCCGTGGCGGCGGTGGCGGTGCTGGTCATGGCGAGGGGCTCCTTGCGCGTGGATCAAGCCGCTCGCGGCTTCGCGAAGCGGCGCGACAGGCAACGAGTGTAGCCGAAGCGGCCGGGGCGGTACCAGATCCCGACACGTTCCCTAACGCCGCCTGCCGCCCTCGCTTATAATGCCGGCCATGCCCGACTCCCCCGACAAGCAGGACATGCTCGCCCGCGAGACCTGGCGGCTGTTT
Organism: Phycisphaeraceae bacterium; assembly: GCA_007125385.1. GTDB lineage: Bacteria > Planctomycetota > Phycisphaerae > Phycisphaerales > Phycisphaeraceae > SKPT01. The sequence goes on from SLDI01000396.1 coordinate 9,010, forward strand.
CGCATCCTCAGCGAGTTCGTCGACGGCTTCGAGGTCATGACCGAGGTCGGCCCGGCGGTCAGCGTCTTCGGCTCGGCGCGCACGCCCGAAAGCCACCCCGCCTACGCCCAGGCCAGCCAGTGCGCCCGCCTGCTTGTCGAGCAGAACTTCGCCGTGATCACCGGCGGGGGCCCGGGCATCATGGAGGCCGCCAACCGCGGCGCCGCCGAGGCCGGCGGAAAAAGCGTCGGGCTCAACATCGCCCTGCCCATGGAGCAGAAACCCAACACCTGGCAGAACCACAACCTCAGCTTCCGCTACTTCTTCGTCCGCAAGGTCATGTTCGTCAAGTACGCCTGCGGGTTCATCTGCCTGCCCGGCGGCTTCGGCACCATGGACGAGTTCTTCGAGTCGCTGACCCTCATCCAGACCCTCAAGGTCGACCCCTTCCCCATCGTCTGCGTCGGCCACGACTTCTGGGACGGCCTCATCGACTGGATGCGCGACACGCTCGTCGAGCGCTACGAGAGCATCGACGCCAAGGACATGGACCTGTTCATGGTCACCGACGACGTCGCCGAGGCGGTCAACCACGTCACCGACCGCTTCGACCCGCTGCGCTGGCATCAGCGCACCCACCCGCGCGTCCCCGCGGACCTGCTCAGCCGCACCGCCGAGGGCACCCGCGCCGGCATCGACCCCTACACCCAGGCCTGGCCTGGCGGGCAGGCGCAGCCGTGAGCTTCTCCTTCCAGGGTGGGTTGGGCGAAGCGCCGCGGCGCGTCAGAAACCGCAAGTGCATGTCAAGCGAGTAGTGGGTGTGGTGTGCGCTGATCGGGGTGCCCCTGGCGGATTTCTCACGCAGGCAGGTGGAAGCGGTATTCGGGGGTGCCACACAGCACCCTCCGGGATGCTGTGTGGCATCCATGTTCACGACGAACGCACCCATGTTCACGACGAACACGCCCGGTGGTGCGGTGCTTGACGAGATATCCTCTCCTGGCGGCCAAGCCGGCAGGGGCACCCCGATCGGTGACCGCCGCACACGCCGGGCCTGATGGGGTTCTGAGCAACCGCGAAGCGGCGAAGCAGGCGAAGGGCGCGACGCCGACCTGTCTGGTTGAAACCCCTGTATTTTCTCTATCTTCGCAACTCTGCGCTGCCTCCGGGATTCACCGGTGTTCGGGTATCCGAACCTTCTTTGAGATGCATCGTTTGTCCCGGTTTTTTTCAACTCGTCCTTGGGCCCGGCGCATTGCTGTGCTACATTGATTCCCAGCGTTCCGGAGCGGGCGCGGCCGGCATCGTCCGCCCCGCGCGCGAGGTGAGAGGGAGCCAACGCCCTTTCCAAGTCGATCTTCGAAAACTTGGCGCCGAACCGTCTCCGCCAGGGCACCGCATGTGTCAGGGATAGTCGTCACCGGCCTGTAAGGGCTGGCCGGCGATGGCGCACCTGCACCGCGCCGGGCACGACGGTTCGCGCCGCCGGTCACCCAAGGGAGCGGTCATGTTCCAGGTTTCGACGCCCAAGCGGCCCTACGCCCGTCACCTGATCCCCGCGCTGGCGGGCCTCGTCGCCCTGAGCGTCGCGGCCTCAGCGTCGGCGGTGACGTTCGAGTTCCACTTCGACGAGGAAGAGGGCCAGTGGACCCAGGACCAGCGCGACGCCTTCGCCTTCGCCGGCGACATGTGGAGCCAGATGCTCGCGCCCACCGGCGAGGACATCGTCCTCGAGTCCAACGTCATCTGGGACCCGGACCACGGCACCGCCTACGCCCGCGCCTCGACCAACTATTACAGCGACGAGGACGTCTGGCGCGCCCGCGGCGTGCACGGCTACAACAACGCCAGCGACCAGTCCATCGGCACCATCGGCTTCTCCACCCAGCGCGACTGGTACACCGGCCTCGACGGCCAGCCGCCCGACCGCTGGGACATGGTCACCGTCGCCATGCACGAGATCGGCCACCTCATGGGCATGATCAGCGGCTACCGCGGCTGGCAGGAGTGGGGCTTCGCCGGCGGCGACGACATCGTCCGCCTGCGCCACTGGGACCTGTTCATGGTCGACGACTTCGGCAACACGCCCGAGCCCGGCGATGACAACGACTTCGTCGTCGACGACCCCATCTGGTTCACCGGCGACAACGCCCAGGCATTCCACGGCGGGCCCGTCCAGGTCTTCGCCCCCGATCCCGACCCCGACGAAGGCAACCCCGCCAACCTCGCCCACCCCAACGAGGAGGGCGGACTCATGACCTACGGCGGGCGGTCCCGGTCGCAGCATGGCCTGTTCGACTACGAAGTGGGCATGTTCATGGACCTAGGCCTGAGCTTCGAGTACCCCGAGTGGATGCACCTGAGCCTGCAATGGAGCGGCTCGTCACCTCACGACGTCTGGCATAACGGCGCCAACTGGGACTGGGGCCTGCCCCCGCGCGAGGACACCAAAATCTCCTTCCACATGCCCGAGGCCGACGACGAATACGAGATGCCCGTCGTCAAGGACACCACCGTCGACACCCTCTGGATGGGCGGCTCACCCGAAGCTCAGGCTCGACTCATCGTCGACGACGAACTGAGCTTCACCACCGGCGACGTCTTCCTCGGCGGCGAACCGACCTCCAACGCCTTCCTCCGCGTCGGCTACCAGACCACCTTCAGCCCCGGCGAGGTCCGCGTCGGGTTCTCCGGCGAGGCGGAGCTGGAGCTGCGCGGCCAGGCGTCCAACGACCTGCTCGTGATCGGCTCCCAGGAAGACGGCGACGGCCGCGTCTACATCCACGCCGGCCACCCCCACGAGCCCACCGCCACCTGGCACGTCGACGGCCTGCTGCTGGTCGGCCACGAGGGCAGCGGCGAGCTCGAGCTCGGCCGCGACTCCTACCTCCAGGCCCAGCGCCTGCTCATCGCCCGCGAGCCGGGCTCACAAGGCTCCGTCATCGTCGACGGCACCTGGCAGCCTGGCCCCGCGAAGCTGCACATCGACCAGCACGTCGTCGTCGGCGGCGACACCAGCGGCCCCGGCGGCCACGCCCAGTTGATCGTCGACCGCGACAGCGAGCTCGTCGCCGGTGACGCCATCACCGTTCACGACAACGCCTCGCTCACCGTCCGCGACGAGGACGCCGCCATCCGCGCCGCCAGCCTCACCGTCATCGGCGGCACCGCCAGGCAACGCGACGAATCCAGCATCCTCATCGACGGCGGCGACAGCTCCGGCTACGACCCCGACCCCGGCCTGCACGTCGGCCTGAGCACCACGCCCGCCACCATCGACATCCGCGACGCCGCCGAGCTCACCACCACCGACGCCCACATCGACGTCTGGGACAACAGCGAACTGAGCCTCGCACGCATCCGCGGCGAGCACACCCGCTGGAACAACGACCACCGCATCGACCTCGGCAGCATCGGCCGCGGCGACCTCCACATCCTCGACCGCGCCCGCGTCAACAGCCTGCTCGTGCGGCTCGGACACAGCGGCGGCTTCGGCCGCATCATCGTCGCCAGCCCCGGCGAGGGCGCCGGGCCCGACAGCGAGCCCTCCTACCTGCACAACGAAGATTCCATGCGCATCGGCGAGTACGGCGGCGGCGAAGTGCTCGTCCAGCACGGCGGAAAAGCCCACACCGGCTGGCTCCACGCCGGGCTCCAGGACGCCGGCTTCGGCAGCGTCACCGTCACCGGCTACGAGCTCGGCCACGACCGCAACCCCATCCCCTCCACACTCAACGTCGAAGAGGGCTTCCTCCTCGGCGTCAAGGGCGCCGGCGAGATTGACGTCGAACACGGCGCCCACATGCTCGCCAACCACGGCTACATCGCCTACCAGGGCGGCCACGGCAGCCTCGACGTGCGCGACCACAACTCCCGACTCGAGGTCGAAAACTTCCTCACCGTCGGCGCCCAGGGCCGGGGCAGCCTCACCATCGAAAACAACGCCCACGCCGACGTCGGCGGCGCCACCACCATCGGCAGCGACAACCACGGCGCCGGCATCCTCACCGTCGACAACGCCACGCTCCACACCGGCTCGCTCATCTTCCACCCCGGCTCCGTCGGGTCCTTCGAGTTCCCCAGCGGCGACATCTTCGTCGACGGCGGATCCCTCACCTTCCCCGGCAGCCATCTCGTACTCGACGGCGCCACCGACAACCCACCCTCCCTGCGCCTGATCAACGGCGCCGAGGGCCAGCTCGACCCCGGCCACGCGTTCATCAGCGGCGTCAACGGCGGCGGCAACCTTCACGTCGAGTCCGGCTCCACCTTCACCACCTACGGCGCCATCGTCAGCCAGAGCAGCTACCCCCAGAACCACGTCGTCGTCACCGACCCTCACAGTCATCTGCACAGCCTCGACCAGGTCCGCGTCGGCGCCGGCGGCGAGGGGGCCGTCACCGTCGCCAACGCCGGCAAAGCCACCGTCGACGCCGACCTGCTCGTCGCCCACGACCCCGACGCCGTCGGCTACCTCGTCGTCAGCGGCTTCCACGACGACGAAAACGCCGACACCCACGGCCTGCCCAGCTCGCTCAACGTCGCCGGCAGCGCCCGCGTCGGCTCGCGCGGCAACGGCATGTTCCAGGTCGACAACCGCGCGCTCGCCCAGATTGCCGGCGACATGCACCTCGGCGCCGAAGCCGGCGGACAGGGGCACCTGCTCATCGGCGAGTACCTCCAGGGCCAGCCCGGCGTCGGTGGCGGGCACGTCGAGATCGGTGGCAACCTCCACATCGCCTCCGACGCTCACAACCCGCCGCAGGACGTCGGCCAGGCGCAGGCCCTGGTCAGCGAAGGCGGCCACCTCGTCGTCGACGGCGCGACCTACCTCGGCCCCGAGGCGGCGCAAGGCGCGGCCGCCGTCCTCGGGCTCCAGGGCGGACGCGTGACCACCGGCTCGCTCTACGTCAGGCCCGACGGCGACCTCTTCCTCCAGGACGGCCAGCTCACGATCGACGGCGGCACCTTTGAGCACGCCCCCGCGCCCGACGACCTGCACGTCGAAGGCGCCACCAGCGACGACGAGCTCAAGCTCGTCATGCGAAACAACGCCGTCAGCTCAAACATCCAGCGCCTCGACGTCGGCCACCAGCACCACGGGGAACTGGAAGTGCGCACCGGCTCGACGCTGACCACCACCCGGGGCAACGTCGGCCGCGAGGAAGACGCCACGGGCGACGCGCTGGTCACCTTCAACGCCACCTGGAACGCCACCGACGGCCCCCTCAACGTCGGCTACCGGGGCCAGGGCCAGATGCGCGTCTCCACCGGCGGCAGCGTCAACGCCCAGTACACCCACCTGGGCTTCTACCAGAGCGCCCACGGCCAGGCCACGATCATCGGACAGGACGCCTCCTGGAATGTCGACTACGCCTTCAACGTCGGTTGGGCCGGCCACGGCGAGCTCGAAGTTCGCAACGGTGGCACGCTTCACTCCGACAGCGGACGCATCGCCGGGCACGAAGACGGCACCGGACACGCCGTCATCGCCGGCCCGAACTCCACCTGGTACGCCAACGACCTCGACGTCGGCGGAACCTCCACCGGCGCCGGCGGCGATGGCACCCTCACACTCGAAAACGGCGGACGCGTCGAAGTCGACGGCAGCTTCCGCATCTGGTACGACGGCAAGCTCGAAGGCGACGGCGTCGTCGTCGCACCCTTCTCCACCAACGCCGGCACCGTCAGCCCCGGCACCTCCACCGGCACCCTCGAGTTCCACGGCAGCTACATCAACGGCTCGCTGCTCGAAATCGACCTCGCCGCCAGCGACGACTACGACCGCATCAAAGTCGTCGACGGCGACGTCAACCTCGGCGGGACGCTCAGCGTCAGCCTTCTCGACGGCTTCATCCCCGGCCCCGGCGACGTCTTCGACATCGTCACCACCAACCAGCAACGCAACGGCGAGTTCAACAACCTCATCGGCCTGGAGATCAACGACCAGCTCAGCCTCGAGCCCCGCTACCACGACCAGGGCGTGTCGCTTGTCGTCGACGGCCTGCTCGTCGGCGACATGAACCTCGACGGCGTCGTCGACACCGGCGACGTCGCCCCCTTCGTCCTCGCCCTGACCGACCCCGACGCCTACCAGGGCCAGTACGACGTCGACGAGCAGACCATGATCAGCCTCGGCGACCTCAACGCCGACGGCGCCTTCGACACCGGTGACGTCGCCCCGTTCGTGCAACTGCTCGTCGGCGGCACCCCCACCGTCCCCGAGCCCTCCACCGCCACTGCGCTCGCCGCCCTGGCGCTGACCCTGCTCCGCCGGCGGCGACGATGACGCAAGCCGCTCGCGGCTTCGCAAAGCCTGCCTTGGCACCAACCATCGACCTTTGAAATACCGCGAAGAAGCGAAGCAGGCAAAGTGCGCGAAGGGTAGTCTATTCGGTTTATTGACCTTTCCGCGGTCAGCGCTACGGCCGGTTGGACGCACGGAAGGTGCCACGGCTTGACCGCGAAGCGGTAAGCAGTGCGATCACCGACCGACGCACGGCTTGCCTTTCGGGACAAACCGTGGCACCCAACGGCTTGAAATTTCATCGATGCGCTGACACCTGCCCCTGCCCCTGCGTTACCGCCTCCGCCCGCCCCGCCGCCGACAGCGCCCCGGGCAGGAGATCATCCAGGCGCACGGGCTGGCCCGTGCGGATCGACCGGTTGGCCGCGATGCCCGTGAGGATTGACGCCGCGCCGTCGATGTGGCTGGCGTCGCGACGCAGCGGGTCGGGCGGCGGATCGGGCAAAAAGATGCGCTCCAGGATCCGCGCGTCGCCCCCGCCGTGGCCCCCCGACGCCTCGGGGATCTCCACCTCGCGCGACGCCTCGAACATCGGCTGAAGCCGAATGTGCCGCTCGCCGGTGTACTGCTGCGCGGCCAGGTCCTCGTCGCTCTGGCCCTGGATGATGTGCCCCTTGCCGCGCGAAAAGTACTCGACCTGCCCGCGCGTGCCCGTGATCGTCACCCGCTCACCCTCCCACGGGCTGTAGGCGATCAGCGAGTAGTTCATCAGCGGCCCGCCGCGGTAACGCGCCACCACGCAGTGCGTGTCATAAATATCCACCGGCGGATCGTCGCCGAAAACATTGCGGTCACGCACGTAGCCCGAGTCCTGCTCCGCGTCCAGGTACAGCGACTTCATCGTGCCCTGGCTCAGGTCCATCGCGAACGGGTCCTCGTCCGGCGTCACATTCCCCGTGTAGCGCTCATACGCATATCGCTCGCCGCGCGCCTCGGCGTTGGCCCGGCCGTAGAACTTGAGCTGCCCGTACGCGAACACTTCCTCGGGCAGGTCGTCGAGGATGAAGTTGACCATGTCGAAGTGGTGCGTCGCCTTGTGCACCAGCAGCCCGCCGCTCTTGTCCATCTCGCGGTGCCATCGCCGGAAGTAGTCCGCCCCGTGCGACGTGTCCAGGTACCACTGGAAGTCCACGTGCAGCGGCGTGCCGATCTGGCCCGCCGCCACCACCTCGCGCAGCTTCGACACCGCCGGCTGGTAGCGATAGTTGAACGTCACGCGCAGGCTCCGCCCGGTGCGCTGGATCGCCTCGAAGATCGCCGCTGCCTTGACCTCGTCGATGGTCATCGGCTTCTCCGTGACCGCGTCGCAGCCGGCTTCAAGGGCCCGGATGATGTACTCGTGGTGGTACGCGTCCACCGTCGTCACGATCACCACGTCCACGCGCCTCTCGGCCAGCATGGCCTCGAACCGCTCCGGGTCATACGTCGGCACCGGCTCGGCCGAGAACCGCTCGGCGATGTGCCGGTTCCAGTGCGCCATCCGCGTCGCGCTGACGTCGCACAGCCCCACCAGCTCGGCATGCTCGGCGAACCGGCCGAGAATCGCGTCGATGAACATCCGGCTGCGGCCGCCGGTGCCGACAATCGCGTAACGCTTACGTTCATTCATCCAGATGCTACTCCTGCTCCAGCACCAGCTCGCCGCACGTCCGTGCGTCGGTCCAGTAGGTGAACGTCGGGTCGTTGGGAATGATCATCACCGTGTTGCGCGCCCAGCCCGACCGCTGGTAGACGTTGGGCGTGTCGTCGTGGTCCTCGATGCGGATCACCCACCCCACGGCCTCGCCCGGGCCCACGCCCAGCTCGGCCAGCGAAATCGACGCGCTGATCACATACCCGTCATCCGTCCGCCTGGCCTCGGCCTGAAGGTCCAGCGCCCCGGTCGCCGACGCCGTCGCGCTGTCGTGCGGCACGGGCAGCGCCAGCGAGTGCTCATAGCCCAGGCTGTCCTCCATCCACCGCTGGTAGTTGCGCGGCGACAGCGCCAGCGTCGCCGTGTCGCGCTCGTGCAGCACGTCGTCGCGCACGTGCATCGCCAGGTGCAGCCGCCGGCCGTCGTGCCCCAGCCGCACGCGCGCCGACAGATCCTCCGGCCCATCCCACGATGCCGGGAAAAACAGGTGGGTGCCGATGTCAGCGCCCGCGTCCGCCACGATGTCCGCCGCCTCGCTCGGCCAGGCGTCCAGGTTGAACGGATCGCCCGGCGGCCCGGCGATGCGCGGCGCCGCCTGCCGCGGCGGGTTGACGATGCGCTTGCGCAGCTTCAGCTCCTCGGTCAACGCGTGGCCGAAGCGCACGTCCATCTCGTGATAACGCTCCGACTCCAGCAGCTCGCGCCCCAGCTCATAATGCGCCACCAGCGCCGCGTCGGCCGCCGCCGGCTCGCGCTCGCGCAGCTCGCCCAGCAGCGCGTCGTACTCCGCCAGCCGGTCGCCCAGCCAGTCAACATACGCCGGCGCGGCCTCGCCCGTCACCTCCACGCGCCGGTCGCCAGGCTCGATGAGCGTGCGCATCTCGAACGGCGCGAGCGTCAACGCCTGTTCCTGCCCGTCAAAGCTCACCTCGACCTGCGCCTCGAACGGCGTGGGGTTGAGCACGGCCGCGTAGGTCTGATCCTCGTAAAGCCCGTAGCGCGCATGCACCGGCGTCGTGCCGTCGACCTCGACGTCGGTCAGCTCGATCGGCGGCAGCGCCCGATACGCCCGGGCAAAGCGCCGCAGCGAGCCCTCCAGCCCGGCCCCCTTGCGGTTCCACGACCCGGCGATGATGTGGTCGCGGTCGCGGTGCACCATCGCCGTCGCCCACGCCGCCGTCGCCGACGGCTCCGCCGGGTTGAAGTCTGGCGCGACCCAGTGCTTGCGATACCAGAAATTGTTCGTGTCCAGGCCCAGGTAGGCCTCGAAGAACGTGTTGAACAGCATCGTCGCCCGCGTGTCGTGCAGCCGACCCTTCCGCGCCGACCGCTCCATGTCAAAGTACATCATCGACCGCGGCTGCTGGCTGTAGCTCGGGTAGATCGCGTGGTCGTCGAGCTGGTACTGGTACATCACCGTCAGCCCCTGCACCGACGCCAGCGCGTCCGGGTCGCGGCCCCAGTCCGTCCACAGCCGATGCGCCTCGTCCGCCAGGTGGTTCTGGAACGGCTGGCCCGACGCCTGCCACCGCGCCATCACGTCGCCCGGATCACGGAAATACTGCCGATGCAGATTCTGCGCCCCGACCAGCGTGAAGATCCTCAAATCCGGCTTGCGCTCGTGAATGAACCGCGTGAACACCGCCAGATCACCGTCGCAGCACTCCAGCAGCATGTCCGGCAGCGAATCACCATAAGGCGGGCTCAGGTCCGGCGTGTCGAACCCGATGCCATAAAGCGAATCGTGATGCCCATAACGCTCGATGAACTGCGCAAAGCCCTCGAAAAGCTTCTCGCACCACGCCTGGCGATCCTCCGCGTCGGCATACGCCACGCCGTCGATCGTAAACCGCCGGCTGAGGCCGAACGTCGCGATGTACTTCATCCCCGCGTCGTCGAGCATCGTCAGCAGATGTCCGATCTCGTCCGACTCCAGGTCACCGTCCCACGCCTCAATCCGCGCGCGAAAGCCCCAGGTGTTGTTCGACACCGCCGGCCACATGACCACGTTCTGGCCGAGGTACCGGTGATATTCGATGAGGTTCTCGAACGTCTGCTCGCGATCGACCAGGCCGAACACCCCGCGCCAGACGACCAGCGACCAGTTGTAGAAGGTCCCGAGCACGCGCGGGTTGTCCGGGTCGGGGTCGTCGACGTCAAGCGGCGGCAGCCCGCCCTCGATGGCGTAGACCCAGATGCGCGACGCGGCCGCGGGCTCGCCGTGGCGGTTGAAGTTGTTCACCATCGCCACCGGCCAGTTATCCGTCGGCCAGTAGAAGAACGTGTGGTATTGCATGGTGTTGGTCAGCGGGAACGGGTTGCCCGTGTACACGCCCGTCTCCAACGACCAGTCCTGGTTCATGCGCCCGTCGTAGCCCGACTCGTGCGTGAAGAAGCCGATCTGCCTCACCGCGTCGTCGGGGTATTCGAACACGATCAGGTGCGGCTGGTTGTGCCCGGCCGCACGCCAGCGATAGGCGAAGAACGCGTGGCGATGCGCCGCGGTGACGCGGTAGCGCCCCGCCTCGCCCTCGACGATGCGTGACGTGCCCTGATCCAGGATCGGGTGTGGCGTGGCCGGGTTCGTCGCGTCGATGAAATCGACCAGGCGCAGATTCAGATCCAGCCCGAGCTCGACCGGCAGTTCCGGCGCCTCGGCGACGATCGCGTCAATGACCTCGTCGGCAATCTCCACGGCCGGCTCCCGGGCCTGGGCGGTGGCGGCGATGAGCAACGCAACGGCAAGGGCGGACACGATACGCATGGCAGGGCCTCCTGTGCGGAAGATGCCGTAGATCCTACCCGCGATCACGGCCGCTTGGGAAAAGTCGTCGGCCACCACTCACGCCACCCGCGCCGGCGCCGCCTCGCCCACCGCCGCGCGCATCGGCCACTGCACCAGCGCCACGGACAGGAAGATCCCCAGCATCGCCGCGAGCTGCCCGGCCGTGACCGCCTCGCCGTCAAGCCAGCCCAGCGTCAGCGCCCCCAGCGGCACGAGATACGTCACCATGCCGGCGAACAGCGGCCCGCGCAGTTGGATCAGTCTGTAGAACATGTACATCGCCAGCCCCGAGCCCACCACGCCCAGCACCACCACCGCCGCCGCCGCGATCATCGCATCGGCACCCGCGGCCTGGCGCAGCGGCGCCGCGGCCGCGTTGGCCGGCAGCATGATCATCGCCCCCAGCCCCAGCGCCGCGGCGGTCAGCGCCATCGGCGGCACGTCGTGCAGCCGCTGCTTGATGAACGTGTTGCTGATCGCATACGCCAGCGGCACCGTCGCCGCCAGCAGCACGTGGCCGATCGACATCCCGCGCGCCTCACCCTCGTAGCCCAGCACCGCCAGGCACCCCAGCCCCAGCAGCACCCCCGCCAGCTCGCGGCGCCGCGGCCAGATGCCCAGCATCGGCACCGACACGATGATCGTGATCAACGGCACCAGCGCCACCATCATCCCGAAGTACGCGCTGTCCTGGTGCCGGCCGATCAGGTACGGCTGCATGATGTAGGGGTAGGCGAACCCCACCGCCGCGGGCACGCACAGCGCCGCGAACCGCGCCTTGCCGATCGGCCAGGCCCGCGACCGCCGCACCACCGCCCACAGCACCAGCAGCGTCGCCGCCCCCAGCGCCGCCCGCAGCGACCCGATCGCCACCGGGCTGAACGCCACGTACGCCTTTTTCATCAGAATGAAGCTGCCGCCCCAGATCAGGCAGACGATGAGAAACTGCACATACAGCATCGCGCCCGCCAGTATAGAGCCCGGGGCCGGGCACCGGAGATCCGCAGAAGGGCCATCCCACGGCTTGCCCCCGCGCCCCCACAACCTCTGCGGATCCCCGAACCCCGATTCCCGAACCCCGCGCCCTTACCCCAGCAGCGCCGCCTCGATGCTCAGGCCCGGCCCCAGCGCCAGCATCACCGTCGGCCGCGGCGCCTCGGCCCGACGCAGCTCGTCCAGGATGAACAGCACGCTCGCCGACGACATGTTCCCCCGCTCGCTCAGCACCCGCCGCGACGCCGCCGCACCGCCGGGGCCCAGCCCCAGGCAGCGCTGCACCGCATCGAGCACGCGCGGCCCGCCGGGGTGGATCGCCCACGAGCCGACCTCGCTCACGCCGAGCCCGTGCCGCCGCAGCATCGCCTCGACAACCCCCGGCAGGTGAGCCTCGATCAGCGCCGGCACCTCGGCACTGAGCGTCATCTCGAAGCCGTGGTCGCCGATGCGCCACCCCATCGCCTGCCGCGTCTGAGGCACGAGCGTCGAGCGGGTGTCCACCACGCGCCACGTCGAAGCCCGCCCCTTGCTGCCAGCACGGAGCACCATCGCCCCGCTGCCATCACCGAACAGGGCATTGGCCACGACGTGATCGCGCTTGAACCCGTACTGCATGTGCAGCGAGCACAGCTCGGCCGTGCACAGCAGCACCGCGTCGCCCGGCCGCTGCCGCGCCAGCGCATCGGCGACGCGCAGCGCGTTGATCGCCGCGTGACAGCCCATGAACCCGATGTGCGTGCGCCCCACGTCACCGGGCAGGCCCAGCGATGCGATCAGCTCGATGTCGAGCCCGGGGCTGTCAAAGCCCGTGCACGAGGCCGTGACAAGCTGGCCCACCGCGCCGGGCTCGACGCCGGCGTCGGCGAGGGCCGCCGCGCCCGC